>WFWY01000078.1 GCA_015490895.1 Thiotrichaceae bacterium
CCCTTTAAACAGGAATGAAATAAATGGCCAACTCGTTACGTGACCAACTGCTTCAGGCGGGTCTTGTGTCAGAAGAACAAATCAACAAGGCAGAAAACGAAAAGAAACGCCGTAAAACACATGCCCAAAACAGCAAGAATAAGCGGGCTCATTCCCCAAAAAAACAAAAAAAGAAAACACCAACCTCTGACCTTGCTCACTTTTACCAGCAGCGCACCCAACTTGAACGCAAAGAAAAACAGGAAGCGAACCGGCACAAACAGGAAGCTGCAAGATTAAAAAAGGAACGGCGACAAAAAGTGGGACAACTTATCAAAACGCACGCCCTAAACAGTGACGAGGGTAATATTCGCTATAATTTTGTCATCGGCACCCACATTAAATACCTGTTCGTGACCGAACAACAACAGCAGCAACTGTCCGACGGAAAACTGGCCATTACCTTTCTGGGCGGGAAAAAATGCCTGATTCCTCATGCTATTGGTGAGGAAATAAAAACGATAGACCCGGACAAGATGGTTATCTTAGCGGATACATCCACAACTTGATGCTGATCATTAACCGTTTAGCCCGGAAATTTCATGAATATGTTCTAATATCGCGCAAGATATTGGTTTCACAAAGGAATTTATGAAGAAGTTCCGTATCAGTGATGACGGGTGACTGAAGAAATATCCCTTGTGGGATCAATAGACAAGCGAGATGGAGCATCATTCGTGAATTTTTCGGGTTAGTAATGACTGATCAGAATATTAAGGGGGTTGGAGCGCTCAGCTAGAAATTCCAGGGTGATCAATCCCGGCAGGAAAGTAACGCTTCCAGCAAAGAGTGTTGGCGCAAAGACTGTGTCTCCATTCTCAAACGGGAACAGATAAAAATACTTTGTAACTCATCCACCGCCTGCTCAAAATTATCGTTAATAACCAGATAGTCATATTCCTTATAGTGTGACATTTCCTGCTGCGCTTCCCGCATTCGTGCCTGAATCACCTCGACAGAGTCCTGCTGCCGTGCTTGCAAACGCTGCTCTAATGCTTGCCGAGAGGGTGGCAAAATAAAAATACTGATCACATCGAAAAACTGCTGCCTGACCTTGTGTGCACCCTGCCAGTCAATTTCCAGAATGACATCCTTTCCTTCATTTAGCTGCTGCTGTACCGACTGTCGGGAAGTACCATAGTAATTCCCAAAAACCTGTGCATACTCAAAAAACTCCCCTTGCTCCCTTGCTTCTTCGAACTCGGCCTCACTCACAAAATGGTAATTTACCCCATCTGTTTCACCGGGCCTGGGATGACGGGTCGTATGGGACACGGAAACCACCAGTTCTGGCATACATTCCGTCACCTGTTTCAATAAACTGGTTTTACCTGCTCCCGATGGGGCAGAAACAATATATAATTGACCCTGTGTCATCATAAAAGGTGCTTCCTGATCCCTGGCATAACAAAGCCATACAATTTAGTATAAACAGGGGGTTCTGCGTATCCATCTCGCTCTGTCGTTAAGCGAATAATATTGCATAAACTCCCCAACGGTAAACAAACATGATAACAGTAAACCCTATTCCTGCATTCACTGATAATTATATTTGGGCCATTTCAGATGAACAACAAAGTTATTTTGCCATTGTTGACCCCGGTGACGCACACCCCGTACTGAACTTCCTCAAGAAAAAACAGGGCATTCTGGCTGCCATTCTTATTACCCATCATCACCATGATCATGTTGGCGGTATTGCAGCCTTGCTTGAAGCCTATCCAGGTACTCCCGTCTATGGCCCTGCAGAAGAAAATATCCCGCACCGAACAACAGCCCTGCAACAGGATGATAACGTCGTCGTTCCGGAGATTAATGCCTGTTTTGATATTATGCATATCCCTGGACATACCGCGGGACATATCGCCTACTACCAGAGAGGTACGCTATTTTGCGGTGACACACTATTTACCAACGGCTGTGGTCGCGTGTTTGATGGCAGCTTGCCAGCACTTTACCACTCCTTGAGGAAAATTTCCCAACTCCCACCACAAACACTCATCTATTGCGCCCATGAATACACACTGGATAATATTGGCTTTGCCCTGTGGGTAGAACCTGACAACCTGGACTTGCTACAACGCCGGGAACAAACCCATGCACTCATTGATAATAACCAGCCCAGCGTGCCATCAACACTGGCGCTAGAACTAAAAACCAACCCTTTTTTACGTTGCCATAAACCCAGTGTGATTAATATAGCCGAAAAAGTAGCAAAGCGGTCATTAACACCAGGCAGCGAAGTCTTTGAGGTACTCCGTACCTGGAAAGACACGCAGTATGACTAAAGCCAACTGAAAACCCACACCGGTAGCAAACCAGCATTCCTTGATAATAGACAATAGCGTTTTTGTACTTCTTTCTCTAGAATAGCGCCTTACCTTGTCTACAAAAAAGAGCCTGACCCATGAGTGAAAATATCGAAGTAAAAGTACCGGATATCGGTGATTTCGACTCCGTTGAAATTATTGAAGTGCTTGTCAGCGAAGGAGACCACGTAGCTGCTGAAGACTCACTGATCACGGTTGAATCAGATAAAGCTTCGATGGAAATACCCAGCAGTGCATCGGGAGTCGTAAAATCACTCAAAGTAAAGCTTGGGGACTCTGTTTCCGAAGGCTCCGTGATTCTCATACTTGAAGCAGATAATACATCCGACAGCTCTACTGAAAGTCACAAAGCAGGCAAAGCGGCAACTTCTGCACCGGAGGCTCCTGCCCCTACAACCGCCCCGTCTGATGGCAGCGCCGACCAACATGCGGAAGTTGTCGTTCTAGGTTCTGGTCCCGGTGGTTACACTGCGGCTTTTCGTGCAGCCGACCTTGGTAAACAGGTCATCCTGATTGAGCGCTATGAAAAAATTGGAGGCGTATGCCTGAATGTAGGCTGCATTCCTTCCAAAGCACTTTTACACACCGCACAGGTTATTAACGAAGCCCATGAAGCAGATCAGCACGGTATCCATTTTGACGCACCGACAATTGATATTGATGCCATTCGCAGTTACAAGGAAACAACCATTGATAAGCTCACTGGCGGCCTCAAGCAACTGGCCAGGCAACGCAAAGTCCGTATCGTACAAGGCTACGGAAAATTTGTTTCCAGTCATTCCATAGCCGTGGAATCCACTGATGGCAGTATCACAACCATCAGCTTCGACCACTGTATCATCGCTGCCGGATCACGCGTCACCAAGCTCCCCTTTATTCCCTGGGATGACCCTCGTGTCATGGATTCCACCGATGCACTGGAGCTGGAAGAAATCCCGCAACGCCTGCTAGTCGTAGGTGGCGGAATTATTGGGCTGGAAATGGCGACCGTTTACGATGCGCTAGGCGCCAGCATTACTATCGTAGAACTCTCTCCCAGCCTGATTCCTGGTACCGATAAAGACATTATTCGCCCCCTGGAGAGGCGCATAAAAAAGAAATACGAAAATATTTACCTCAATACCAAAGTGACTAAAATCACCCCAACCGAAGACGGTCTGGTCTGCAAGTTTGAAGGCAAAAAAGCACCCGAAGAAGACACCTTTGACCGTGTACTGGTTTCCATCGGGCGCTCTCCCAACGGCCTTTTAATTGATGCCGACAAGGCAGGGGTACACGTCGATGAACGTGGCTTTATTGCCACCGACAAGCAAATGCGTACCAATGTAGATCATATCTTCGCCATCGGCGATATTGTCGGCCAACCTATGCTGGCTCATAAAGCCACCCATGAAGCAAAGGTGGCGGCAGAAGTCATTGCGGGACATAAATCCTTCTTCGATGCCAGAACCATTCCTTCTGTAGCCTATACAGATCCGGAAGTAGCCACCATGGGCAAATCAGAAGAACAATGCAAGGCAGAAGGTATTGCCTATGAAAAGGGCGCTTTCCCCTGGGCAGCCAGTGGACGCTCATTATCTATAGGACGCAATGAAGGGCTAACCAAAGTTTTGTTTGACAAGAAAACAGGGAAAATCATTGGCGCCAGCATCGTCGGCACTAACGCTGGTGAATTAATTGCAGAAGCCGTGCTGGCACTGGAGATGGGCGCAGACGCAGAAGACATTGGCCTGACGATTCACCCTCACCCCACCCTGTCAGAAACGCTGAACTTTGCCTCGGAGGTGGCAGAAGGAAGCTGCACAGATATTTACGCCCCCAAAAAATAACCCTGCCATCTGAACGCCAGGAGGCTGTCCGAGAAGACAGAGGCATTGCTATTAATAGCCTCAATAGCAATAACATACATCTGAAAACAGGACTTCAGCCGCGTTATGCCTCTGCCCCCGGACAGCGTTCATAACCCCGGCTGGATTAACGAATAGCCGCCTTAAATGCCATTCCCAGAATATCATCAATCATAGAGCCATCACCATCGCTATCCAGCATCGACGTCAACAGCCCACCGGAGCTTTTGCGTGTAGCAGCACGACCTCCGCCGCCCAGAACCCCCTTACTTAACGAAGCCATCACGATAGAAGCCACAATCGGCAACATTTTTTTCATCAATGAGCTACTTAGTCCGGTCTGCTCACCCGCAGATTTAGCGACTCTTCGGCTCACTTCCTTACTACCGAAGATATTTCCCAGAATAGCATTCCCATCTTCTGTTGTTTCCGGCTTTTCAAGCACCTCCGGTTCATCTAGATAACGACTATGCTTCCCCACATTTAGTGCCTCTATCAGATCATCGACACCGATATCTTCCTCTGTTCTGCGCTGCAAGCCACGTGTTAAAGAAGGGACAAGAGCGCCTACCGCCTCTTTGGCCTTCTCTTCAGGCAGACCAAACTGACGTGCAATCTGCCCTATCACCGCAGCGTTATCACCACTGGTCAACATATCCATTACATTCATACAATCATCCTCTGTAGGTGGTTAACGATCAATGCCCGACAAAGCGATCCGGGCAAGCTGACTGACTACCCGGAACAGAACATCGAAACTTATAAACTATATTGTGATATTTTAGCACTTTTGCAAGCACTAAGAACGATCAATGACAGAGGATTTACGTTTCAAGCAACTGAAACACTGGATAACAATAGACTTGGGCTGGAAAAATGCACGACTGGAAGTCGCCTCCGCCGATGCCAGCTTTCGCCGTTATTTTCGCGTGCAACATGCACATCAAAGTTATATTGCCATGGATGCCCCACCCGACAAGGAAGACATTCGTCCCTTTATTGATATTAGCCAGCGCCTGTTAGCCACCGGTGTACATGCACCTCAAATCATCGCCCAACACACAGCACAGGGCTTTCTGCTACTGGAGGATCTTGGCAAAACCCCCTATCAGGAAATCCTTACCCCCAACCGTGCGGATACTTTGTATCGCGATGCCCTGCAGGCCCTGATCACCCTGCAACAGGCAGACACCACAGGACTGGCCCACTACAATGCGGCGTTACTTCACCAGGAAATGGCTCTCATGCCAAAGTGGTTTTTACAGACACATCTTGGCATTACCCTGAGCAGCTCCCAGTCCCATATTATCGAGCAGTGCTTTCAGCAACTGATCACAGCGATCGATGAACAACCGTGCCAGTTCGTTCATCGCGACTATCATTCCCGCAACCTGATGTATACCCAGCACAACAATCCCGGCATTATTGACTATCAGGATGCTGTCCGTGGCCCCGTAAGCTATGATCTGGTTTCCCTGTTACGCGACTGTTATGTACTCTGGCCAGACTCGAAAGTTACCGAATGGGCACTATATTACAAAAGCATGGCGGTTAAAAAACAGCGCATGCCTGACCTTGCCGATATCGACTTTCTCAAGCAGATGGATCTCATGGGGCTGCAACGCCATATCAAGGTACTGGGTATCTTCGCCCGGCTAAAACACCGAGACAGTAAACCTCACTACCTTGCAGACCTCCCTCTTACCCTAAGTTATGTATTACATATTGGTAAACGCCACCCCGAAACCAGGCCTCTTGTTGAATTATTCGAAAAGCTCAATATTCCTGCCCGCATAGGCACCGTGGAAATTCCCGCATGAGAGCCATGATACTGGCAGCAGGCCATGGAAAACGCATGCGCCCATTAACCGACCACCTGCCCAAACCTTTGCTTAAAGTTGCCGGAAAGCCTTTAATTGTCTGGCACATTGAACACCTCAAACAAGCCGGTATCCGGGAAATTGTGATCAATATGGGCTGGAAAGGCTGGAAACTCCCCGAAACGCTGGGCGATGGTTCTCGCTGGGGTGTTTGTTTACAATATTCAGACGAGCAGCAAAGTGGCCCCCTGGAAACGGCGGGTGGTATTAGAAAAGCCCTGCCACTGCTGGGAGAAGCACCATTTATTGTCGTCAATGGCGACATCTGGTGCGACTATCCTTTTACCCGCCTCCGGCTTGCTGACAACGACCTTGCACACCTCGTACTCATCAATAACCCCGAGCACCACCCAGCTGGGGATTTCGGCCTATGTGATACACGTGTCACTCTGCACAGCCTGCCGCGCTATACCTTCAGCGGTATTGGCTGCTATCGAGCAGAGCTTTTCCTGAATTTGTCAGCCGAAAAAATGGCACTCGCCCCTTTATTACAGGAAGCTATCCAGCAACACCAGGCAAGTGGGGAACATTACAACGGAGAATGGCGCGATATTGGTACGCCGCAACGTCTGCAACAATTAAATAACGAACTCACACAAGACCATCGGTAAATCAGACGAGTATCATGTAAATCAAGCTGAAAACCAGGCATTAGTAGTCTGTCATTTCTACCGCAGCTTCCTGCTCCTGTTGACTCCTGTCCCTGATGTCCTAACCCGGAAATTTCATGAACATGCTCTAATATCCCTTGTTAAACCAATAGACAAGCGAGATGGAGCATAATTTGTGAATTTTCCGGGCTAGAAAACAGTTTGAATTAACTGGAAAATTATACTAGCCTTTAAACTGTTCGGTTTTTATTCATCGTCATCAAGGAACCCGCCATGAACCCAGTCTCCCCTCTTAGACTCCTGGTCACCCTGCTAATTGCCTGGGTCACCTTAGCCTTCAGCCCTGTCACAATAGCTAACGAATTTTCTGTAAAAGGTGTCAGTGCTGGCGATGTATTGAGTATGCGTAAATATCCCGGCGTCAAAAGCAAAATTATTGCCCAAATTCCACCCAATGGCTCCGGGCTTAAACCTACCGGAAAGCGGGTTCAAAAAGGTCGTTCCATCTGGGCGCAGGTCAAGTGGAAAACACAGACTGGCTGGGTGAATACTCGCTATATCACACCCTCCAGAAAACAACAGACTACAGGTAAAACAACACCCATGAACTCACACACCCATCCGGCCAATCGCTGTACCCGATCTGTCACACATAGTCATCCCAATGGCAAACGTAGCCACAAGCACCGTTATAGCTGCATGAACAAGCAAAAAAATTCAGCTGCCAATAAGCATAGCCACCCTGCAAACAAATGCACGAAATCCATCACACATAGCCACCCCAATGGCAAGCGTACACATACCCACCGCTACAGCTGCCAGAGTAATCGCAAAACAACGACAGGCAATGAACACCAGCATCCAGCTAACCCCTGTACCCGATCCATCATCCACAGCCACCCCAATGGTATGCGTAAGCATACACATCGTTATAGCTGCAAATGATTGTAACTACTCAGCAGTTACAGGCGTACTGGGCAGATAGGGCAGATATACTAAGTAGCTACCAAATAACAAACCAGAAAGCTGTGCGGGAATATACCGGATGGGTACCAGAGCAAGTACCTATCCGGATCTATAGAGAGCCAGGACCTGCAAGTGTTTTCTGAAAAAACAGGGCAAATAAACCCATATTCATCAATCCTGTAAAAGTAAACCCCCATAACGCCCCTGTTAAATGAGCCATGTGGCCAATATTGTCACCCCCTTTTTTATCCATATACCAGGAGTATGCCAGATACGCGATGCCTGCCAAAATCTGTGGTATAGCAATCACACCGTACAAATAAAGATTTTGCCAGGGCGCAAAGATAATCGCCGCAAACACCACCGCCGAGACCCCGCCTGATGCTCCCAGCGCCGCATATTGTGGGTTATTTTGATTCCGCAAGTAACTGGGAATGGATGACACAATAATGCCACCAAAATACAACATCAGATATTTTACCGTCGTAAACTCACCTAAATACGCCGGGTAATAATAGCGTTCAATAACATTCCCAAATGACCATAAAACAAACATATTAATGAGCAAGTGCAACATGTCTGCATGAATAAAACCCGAAGTTAAAAAACGGTACCACTGATGACTCTCTTTGATAGAGACGGGGTGAAAAATCAAAGCCGACTTGCCAGCCTGACTCTGCATAAGCAACAGGGATATCACGGTGGTAATAGCCACAATACTATTAGTCACAGATAGTAATTCCGGGTTCATATAAGCATCCTTTAGGGGTTCAATCACCCAGACCCAACAGAAGAACAGAGTTTCGTGAACTCACTATCACCTTACTCAACCTGCCTGTATAACCCAGGTGACCGGAAAAATGCCTAGTCTAACATAGCAGTTCCTAAGTTCTCCTATAAAAGCCGGGGCGACCGCATATAAACAGCCTGTAAGAACAATATCTTGAAAATAGTAGACATATTGATATTTTCAATTTCAGCAAGTGTATGTAGTAAAGCCACTGGCAGCAACTATTTAGGCAAAAGTCTATCCCGGGGAAATTTCATGAATATGCTCTAATATCGTGCAGGATATTCGTTTCACAAGGGAATTTCTGAAGGAGTCCCGTATCAGTGATGACAGATGACTGAAGAAATATCCCTTGTGGAATCAATAGACAAGTGAGATGGAGTATAATTTGTGGATTTTCTGGGCTATAGATCAGAATCTCCCTAAAATAACGCTCAAACGGGCTTTTTAGGTTTAATGTCAACAAGGCATTACCCTGGTGCGTAAAAACAGCTATAAATTGCCCCGCCACAGTATCACCCGCAAGCATCTTGTGATATGTTTACAAGCCTGACACTGATCAAGTCATCAGCGGTTCCCGATAGAAGTTCTGATAGATAAAATTTATTCTGCTTTTGCTAGAAAAGTTAGCAATAGCCATTGCTGTTGATTGCTTCATATAGATAGCAAAGCAGGGCAAATGATAACCTCAGAAAAACGATTAGGGCTTGATCAGAGGCTCCTCAAGGGGAATGTTACGAATTCTGGTAAATACTTATCTATCCACCGCAAGATTTTTTATCATCGTTTGACATCCTCCTGGAACCAGGCTGGGCTTACTGGATCTTCTGGCACATTTCGCTATTCCCTCAGGGTTACTTACTAAACCAGGGAGAGCTGTCTCAGAATAGCAAAATAACTGAAAATCCTGTGAACGTCCCGATCTGAGTTGATTGAAACCGTTAAATAGTCCCGGCTATTCACACTTTCAATAACTCCACCCTGTAATACCCTGTCATTTTCGTTACGACCCTGATTCTCGGACAAACTCCTGGCTGACAAACATTGAGATACCCAACACCATGAAACCCGTTTTAAAAATTTCCTTTCTGATTATTTTATTAGCCATAGTCGTTACGTTGGGCTTTTATGGGACGAACGTAAAATATTACACAACAAACCAGATCGCCCTGTTCCTGGAAATCAATAGCCTGCTTTCCAGAGAGGGAATAAGGTTCTGGTCAAATGTGACAGCACTGGGTGATGCTCTTGTTTTGTTTCCACTCCTCTCGTTTCTTATCTTTAAAAACACCCGGGCATGGGCAGCTTTTTTTGGAGCAATACCGTTATCAACCGTCTTAAGCCACAGTGGGAAAGCCTTCTTTTCTATACCACGACCTGCTGCCATCATTGATACCGAAAAATTCACAGTCATTGGTGGGGTTTTAAAAGGAGCAACCAGTTTACCATCAGGACACACCATCACTATTTTTACTATGGCATCCGCTATTTTATATATCGTATTACGAAAAAAGAAAACCAGACACCCTGTCATATGGTGCATTGCACTGGTAATATTCGCCTCTATCGTGGCTCTTTCACGGGTTGCTGTTGGCGCTCACTGGCCATTTGATCTTTTACTCGGTGCCATTTTTGGTTTTTTGGGCGGCTTCAGCGGTGCTGCGCTCACTTTCAAATATACACGCTGGTGGCACTGGATGACAGTACCAAAATATAGATATATCCATGTGATTGTATTATTGGCATTGACCACGGCAATGATCGTAGAATACTCGCAGCTACTTATTGCCTGGCTATCCCTGATTGTAGTCACGCTGGTCACAATCAAACTGGTGTTACCTGAACCCAAAGAAGATTATGAGCTCTCCCCATAGCAGGCTTTCTCTCGAAGGAAGTTGGAACATACCCGCAAGCCGGTTTGTATTACTGTTATCACTGATCAATACCGCACTGTTTAATGGTGCCCTGTACTCGTTTCTCGCTTCCAGCCTGGATTTGTACTCCATGAGCGGCATTTCGATTGCTGCCTCAATCATTGTCATCATCTTTATGATAAACTTGTTGTTTATATCTACACTATCAACAATTGCCCCCATCACCGTTAAGCCGCTATTTATCCTTACCGCATTAATCAACTCGGTTGCCCTTTATTATCTCGTTTCATATCAGGTCATTCTGGATAAAACCATGCTCGGCAACATCTTTAACACAAGAAGCTCTGAGTCACTCGAGTTATTGACCCCGACGCTATTTATCTACATTTTTCTACTCGCGGTCATACCCGGTGTTCTTATATTCAAGATAAGGCCTAAGCCCTTAAACAGGATGAGAATCATCCTGAATTTTTTTTTGATTTTTTCGATCAGTGCCGTTTTTCTCTACGCCAACGCCTCCAGCTGGTTATGGATAGACAAACATGCCAAACTACTGGGTGGCAAGATATTACCCTGGTCCTATATTTTTAATACTGTCCGATATTACTCTACGCTATCAAAAAGCCGCAAAGCCCCGATATTATTACCTGCCGGAGCATTCTCTGATAACAAGAAAATAGCCGTCGTATTAGTGATCGGCGAAACCGCAAGAGCAGATAATTTCAGTTTATACGGCTACACCCGAAAGACAAACCCGCTGTTGCAGTCAGAAGACCTGCTGGTTTTTAATAAAACGACCGCCTGTACCACTTACACCACAGCTTCTGTCGCCTGCATGCTCTCTCATGATATTAATGAAAAGGGCTATGAGCCTTTACCCAGTTATTTAACCCGACTGGGAGCGGATGTTATTTGGCGCACCAATAACTGGGGGGAACCACCGATTCAGGTATCGCGCTATCAGAAAGCCTCAGCGTTTCAAAAACAATGCCATGGAAAAGGCTGCATGTTTGATGAAGTATTACTAACCGGAATAGAGCATGCCATAGCGTCATCAAACAAACAGAAGGTATTGCTTGTGCTACACACCAAGGGTAGCCACGGCCCCAGCTATTATTCCCGATATCCGTCACGGTTTGAAAAATTTAAACCCGTTTGTCGTTATGAGGAGCTCAGCAAGTGTACCCAGCAAGAATTGATCAATGCCTATGATAACACCCTCTTGTACACCGATTACTTTCTCCATAAAGCGATACAGGCGCTTAAAAAACTGGAGGATATCCCCGTCATGCTCATTTATGCTTCCGATCATGGCGAGTCATTAGGAGAAAAAGGGCTGTATTTACACGGGACACCTTTTATGTTCGCCCCCAACTATCAAAAGGAAATCCCCTTTATCATCTGGCGATCAAAAGCATTGATCCAGGTACAAGGGACTGACAATAAGGATATCAACCAGTCCGGCGTATTCTCACATGCCAATATTTTTCATACCATTATTGGCGCACTCGGCCTGAAAACAACAATATACAAGAGGGAACTGGATGTATTAGATAAAAAGCAAGGCGGGTAGTGGCATAGTAAAAGTGACACTCTTTTATAAGTGTTATGATTTTTAAATGCCTATTCTCAGACCGGCTCCCAGGAACCTGTCGCCTTTAATGCAAATGCATAGGCCTCGGCCAGGTCTTCCAATATGGCAAAGCGTCCTGAGGTGCCGAAGTGTCCGGAGCTCATATTGGTTTTGAGGAGTAGTATTTTGTCGTCTGTTTTTAGTTCTCGCAGTTTGGCGACCCATTTGGCGGGTTCCCAGTAGGTGACTCTGGGGTCGGATACGCCTGCGGTGATTAGCATAGCGGGGTAGGCTTGTGCGCTGACGTTGTCGTAAGGTGAATAACTGGCGATCCATTGATATGCCTGTTTGCTTTCGATGGGGTTGCCCCATTGTGACCATTCTCCCGGGGTGAGTGGCAGGCTGTCGTCGAGTATGGTGTTGAGCATGTCTACAAAGGGGACATCGGCAATGGCTGCGGCGAATAAGTCAGGACGCATATTGACAACTGCGCCGATGAGCAGACCACCGGCTGAAGCACCGTGGCAGACGATGTTGGCTTGCTGTGTGTAGTGGTGTTGTATGAGGTGTTCTGCAACGGCTATGAAGTCGTGGAAGGTGTTGGGCTTGCCTGCTTTTTTGGCGGCTTCGTACCAGGCGCGGCCTTTTTCCTGTCCGCCTCTGACGTGGGCGATGGCGTAGATAAAGCCTCGGTCTACCAGTGATAGTCGATTGCTGGAGAAGGCTGCGGGTATGGATGAGCCGTAGGAGCCGTAGCCATAGAGCAGGCAGGGTGCGCTGCCATCGAGTGGGGTTGATTGGTGGTGCAATACGGTGATGGGGACTTCTGCACCATCGTGGCTGAGGGCGGTTAGCCGTCGCGTGATATAATCCTGCGGGTTGTGACCGGAGGGGATTTCGGTTTGTTTGCGTAGTTTGTGCTGGTCGCTTTGCAGGTCGTAGTCATAAATCTGGCTGGGGGTGGTTGGCGATGAGTAGCTGAAACGCAGATTATTGCTGGTGTATTCCCGTGAGGGGTGGATGCCCAGTGCGTAGGCTTCTTCGGTAAACTGGATGCTTTTTTCATTGCCTGGCTGGTCGGTGATATGACGTATTTTTATGGCTGGCAGGGCGTTTTCCCTTTCCATCCAGATGAGCCAGTCCTGATAGACTTCGAGGTCGATAATCATTCGCCCCTGTTGATGTGGAACGATGTCTTTCCAGTTGGCTTTTTGTGGGGTTGCTACGGGTGTGGTGACAATTTTGAAGTCTTCGGCATCGTCGGCGTTGGTGAGAATAATGAACTGCTCGCCTTGTTGCTCGATATCGTATTCCAGTCCTTCCTGACGGGCTTGTATCAGCTGTGGCTTGGCATCGGGCTGTTGGGTTGGCAGCACCCAGGTTTCATTCTGGTCGTTCATACGGATCTGGATGGCGATATAGTCTCCGCTTAATAAGCGACTGACTGCCATGTCGAAACGGCTGTCCTTTTCTTCCAGAATCAGTTCATCTTCGCCATCACTTGCCAGTTGATGGCGGTAGACTTTATTGGCGCGGTGGTGTTTGTCTACTTTGGTATACAGCAAACTGGATTCATTGATCCATGCCACGGAGTCTACATCGTTGATAACGTATGGCAGATCCTCTCC
>WFWY01000079.1 GCA_015490895.1 Thiotrichaceae bacterium
CAGTCAGACCACCCCATTAAAAATGGCTATAAAATAGGAAACCCCTGATTCAGCATCCTGTCTCCTGTATAGTCAGGTTGCAAGATCAAAGGTGACATGCGTGAAAAGTGCCGTGCGGGCAGAGAAACAGACTCCTGGTACATCAACCAGTTCCAGGTATCGGTGCTCTGGGAAGCTCGAATGACAGGTTGGCACTGAGACACGAAACCCAACATCGCATGGTTTGTTGGGCTTCGTAACCGCCAACCCAGGAGGCTATCCGAGAATAGGAAGCATAGCGAAAATCACAGGAGCATCATAAGGTGAGATTATTGGAAGAGGCGAATAGCCGCCGCTGTTTGACGATTTCAATAAGCTCAGATTATGTGTTCATGGAGTCTGCAATAGCTTCTTAGTTTTCGAACAGCCTTCTAGCCCTTTACGTCAATAGATAATTTAAACTGGACGCTTTGTACCATGTACTCCAGCAGGTACTATCCTTGACCAAACAGCAGGCAACAAGGATAAACAGCCTTATGGCATAGCTTCTTGCCCCCATAGCAAAAGCGAGACAACCCCAAACTACCCACCACGATGGGTAGCTGTCAATAACAGTAATAAAAAACCACAAACTAACGTGAAACCCACAAACGAACTACATTACTGGATTCAGTTATTGCATGTCCCCGGTATAGGCCCTCAACGCTATGCCTCATTACTTGCACATTTTGGCTCTCCCGAGCAGGTATTCGCAGCTTCAGCCAGTCAGTTAAAAAAAAGTGGTCTGAGCGAAAAACTGGCAACAAAAATCTTATCCACACCTCATTCTATCGCAGACCCGGATATTGAGTGGTTAACTGCCGCCAAAGACCGTTATATTATTGTCCACAGTGATCCTGAATATCCGGAATTACTTCAGCAAATCGAGTACTCTCCTCCCGTTTTGTATGTACAAGGCACACTCACCTTGCTAAATGATCCACAACTCGCCGTGGTAGGTAGCCGAAATCCAACCCAGGGTGGACGAGAAAATGCTTATGAATTTTCCAAATACCTGGCAAAGAATGGCCTCTGCATTAGCAGTGGCATGGCACTGGGAATCGATGGTTTCAGCCATAAAGGGGCACTGGATGCACACGCCCCGACTATCGCGGTTACTGCTACCGGACTAGACAGGGTTTATCCTTCCCGACACCGGGATCTGGCGCATGCCATTAGCCAGCAAGGTGCGATTTTATCGGAACATCCTATTGGCACACCCGTAAGAGCTCAAAACTTTCCGCGTAGAAACCGGATTATCAGTGGCTTGAGTGTTGGTACGCTGGTGGTCGAGGCAGCTATTAAAAGTGGCTCTTTAATCACTGCCCGCTATGCCAGCGAGCAGGGCAGAGAGGTATTCGCCATTCCTGGCTCTATTCATAACCCTTTGGCACGAGGCTGTCATCAACTGATTCGCCAGGGAGCCAAACTCGTTGAAACAGCCGAACACATTCTCGAAGAAATTAGCCCCGCTCTAGATACCTTTCTGAATAGGCCACCCCCTGCTCATGCCACAAGCGGTGACACCAGAATACCGGCTGACACCACTTCCAGCGGTCATGAGAACCTGCTTGACGCTGATCAACGGCTAGTTTTGAATGTCATGGGATACGATCCCCTACCAATAGACGTATTGGTCGTACAAACGGGATTGACGATTGATACCATTTCCTCCATTCTATTGATACTTGAACTCCACGGACATGTTGAGGCATGCGGTGGCGGCCAATATATTAGACTTAAACCGAGTGTCCCCGCATGAAAGAAAATACACTGGATGTGCTTTTTTATCTGTTTGATCATTTTTCCGATGATGCCGATACCCATCAAAATCGTGAAGTCATGCATAATCATTTACAAAATGCCGGCTTCCCGGATGGCCAAATCAGCAAGGCATTTGACTGGCTGGAAAGTCTGGGCGATGAAGAACACCATACTTTGCTACAACACAACCCACAATCTATCCGGATCTTCTCCGTCAGAGAAAAACGCTGGCTAAATCCGGACTGTCTGAACTACTTGCTTTTCTTACAACACTCTGGCGTTCTCAGTGCAGATACTCGTGAATTTATTATTGATAAGGTATTGGCCTTGCGTGATGTTGATTTTGATCTAGATAAACTCAAATGGGTTGTGCTGATTATTTTGCTGAATCACCCGGACAGAGAAGCGGAGTATACATGGATGGATGATATTGCCATGAGTGAAGAGCCCCCTGTCTATCATTAATCAGCAAAGATTTGCCAGCAGAACAAGTGACGGGTCTCGCTTCTATGCTGTTGCCATACTCAAACCAGACTTGATCAAAGTCTCCTGAAGGAGGTTCTGATTAAGTCCGGTCGAATTTCCTGTGAGATGAAATTCGTCAGTTTTTTGATAGAAACGTTAGCAATAGTCATTCTATGGGTCACTTTTATAGCGAAAAAATGGGCGATTCTAGTTTCGAGAAAACCGCTCACGACTTAATCAGAGGCTCCTTAGCCAACCAGCATTGATTCATGCATGATATGAATAATACTGTATTCTTTGAAACCTTTTAGCTATGATTGAGCGATTTTCGATGCCCCAGATGTTGGGACATCCGTTCCGGGAGGCTATCCGATAACCGGAAGCATAGCGAAAATCACAGCAGTGCCATCAGCAAAAATGACTGGAAGAGGTGAATAGCCGTAGCTATTTAACGATTTCAACCAGGCTCAAATTAGGGTACTCACAGGATTTACAGTAGCTTCTCTAATTCGCGGACAACCTCCCGGGAACTTTCATTTTCCAACAGACTACCCGATAGTGGGCAAGCAACTATGAGTAAAAATCTGGTTATTGTAGAGTCTCCTGCAAAAGCAAAAACCATTAATAAATATCTTGGCAATAGTTACATTGTGAAATCCAGTGTGGGTCATGTACGCGACCTTCCCAAAGGTGGTAACACCAGAAACAGCAAAAAGAAAGCCCCCACCCTGGCTCAACAAACCAAAGGTATGAGTCCAGAAGAAAAAGCAGCCTTCAAGAAAAAACGGGATACCAATAACCTGATTCGTCGTATGGGTATAGACCCGGAACATGGCTGGTCGGCCCGCTACGAAATTTTACCTGGCAAAGAAAAAGTTGTTTCTGAACTGAAAAAGCTGGCTAAAAAGTCTTCTAAAATCTATCTTGCGACCGATCTGGATCGTGAAGGAGAAGCGATTGCCTGGCACTTGAAAGAGGTCATTGGGGGAGATGAAGACCGCTTCGCCAGAGTTACCTTTAATGAAATTACCAAAGCAGCTATTCAGGAAGCCTTTGAAAGCCCTTCACATCTGGATACTGACCGGGTGAATGCACAACAGGCCAGACGCTTTCTGGATCGTATCGTGGGTTTTATGGTATCCCCCTTACTCTGGTCAAAAATAGGGCGAGGTCTTTCTGCCGGACGTGTGCAATCCGTTGCAGTACGTCTTATTGTTGACCGCGAACACGAAATAAATGCCTTCAACCCTGAAGAGTACTGGGATATTCACGCCGATCTGACAACGCAGGCCGGAGAAGCCTTACGGGTACAAGTTTCCAAAGATAACGGCAAGCCCTTCAAGCCAGTCAACGAAAAGCAGGCGATGGCAGCCATCGAAAAGCTGAAGCCGGCTGACTACTCATTGCTCAAACGAGAAGATCGTGCTACCCAGAGCAAACCCAAGGCACCTTTTATTACCTCAACCTTGCAACAGGCAGCCAGTACCCGTTTTGGTTATGGAGTCAAGCGCACTATGGGTCTGGCACAACGGTTGTACGAAGCCGGTTACATTACCTATATGCGTACCGATTCTACCAACCTAAGCAAGGATGCTCTGGAAGGTGTGCGTGATTTTATCAGTAAAAAATACGGCAAGGATTATTTACCCCAATCTGCCAATTATTATGGTTCCAAAAGTGGTGCCCAGGAAGCTCACGAGGCAATCCGCCCTTCCGATGTCAGCGTTATGAAAAGTGCCCTCAAAGACATGAACGAGGATGCAAAAAAATTATATGAACTGATCTGGCGTCAGTTTGTTGCCTGTCAAATGACACCGGCACAGTATGATTCTACCCGTCTGACCATTCAGGCAGGGCAATATCACCTGACAACCCGCGGACGTACTCTGCGCTTCCCAGGCTGGACAAAAGTTCTGCCTCCCATAAACAAAAAGGATGACCCTCAGCTGCCTGCCATTGAGGAAGGCGATGTACTCCAGCTCATTGAACTGGATCCACAACAGCATTTCACCAAGCCACCCCCTCGCTACACAGAAGCCTCCCTGGTAAAAGAGCTGGAAAAGCGCGGCATTGGCAGACCTTCTACCTACGCCTCTATCATCTCTACCATCCAGGATCGTGGCTATGTAAAAGTTGAATCACGACGTTTTTTTGCTGAAAAAATGGGAGAGGTCGTTACCAAACGACTAATTGGCAGCTTCGAGAACCTGATGAACTTTGACTTTACTGCCGAGATGGAAAAGGAACTGGATGAAATCGCTGGTGGTAAACTTAAGTGGAAAGATGTTCTGGATGACTTCTATAAAGATTTCAAGGTCAAGCTGGAAAAAGCCGCCGCACCTCCAGAAGAAGGAGGTATGAAACCCAATGAAATGGTACTAACGGATATTAAATGTCCAGACTGTGGGCGTAATATGGGTATTCGCACTGCTACTACAGGCGTATTCCTGGGGTGTGATGGCTACAACTTGCCCCCCAGGGAGCGTTGCAAAAAAACTCTTAACCTCACCCCGGCAGAAGAATCCATTGACCTCAATAATGAAGATGCCGAAACCGAAGCATTAATGGCCAAGCGCCGTTGTCCTAAATGTGACACCGCCATGGATAGCTATTTTATTGATGAGAGCAAAAAACTTCATGTTTGTGGTGACAACCCGGAATGCGATGGTTACATCGTCGAAAAGGGCACTTTTAAACTAAAAGGCTACGATGGGCCGGTCGTCGAATGTGAAAAATGTGGTGAAGATATGCACCTGACTACAGGACGTTTTGGCCCTTATATGAAATGCAGTCATGCAGAATGTGGTAACACCCGCAAGATTTTACGCAATGGAGAAGTTGCTCCACCACGGGAAGATCCGGTACATCTAACCGAATTAAAATGCGAACAGTCCGATGCCTATTTTATATTGCGGGATGGTGCAGCCGGTATTTTTCTTGCCGCCAGCACCTACCCTAAATCACGTGAAACACGCGCGCCCCTGGTCGAAGAACTGATTCGCTTTAAAGATCGAATTTCACCCAAGTTCCATTATTTGACAGAAGCTCCAGTAGAAGACCCGGATGGTAATAAAGCTGCTGTCCGTTATGCCCGCAAAACCAAGGAACAATATGTACGCACTGATATCAATGGCAAACCTACGGGCTGGTCTGCCCACTATATTGATGGTCACTGGGTAGAAACACTGGCCAGGAAAAAAACGCGCAAGAAAACGACCAAAAAAGCTGTCACTAAAAAGTGAACCCTGTACAAAGCACCACACCAGGGGAGGCTGTCCGAGAATAGAAAGCTCCTGCTGTCAAAAATAAGCCTCTGTCTGACTAAAACAAACAGAAAGATAAAGAATTAGTAATGTTAATTACCCGCCTCCCTCAAGATCTTATCACCGTTTTTCAACAAGGCGGTATTTTTGCGTACCCCACTGAAGCTATTTATGGGTTAGGTTGTGATCCTGATAATGAAACAGCCGTCAGGAATTTACTCGCACTGAAAAAACGTGCAGCTGATAAAGGTCTGATTCTCATTGCTGCAGACCTCACCCAGGTTGAAAGATACCTCAAGCCCCTGAGCACCCGGCAACGTCAACAGCTTTCCCCCAGTTATACTACCTATACTTTTCCTGCCAGGGATACGGTTCCAACCTGGTTGCGTGGCAATTATCATTCTCTCGCTATCCGTATCACCCGACACCCCCTGGTCAAACAGTTATGTCTTGAATTAAACAGCCCTGTTGTTTCTACCAGTGCCAATGTTTCCGGTAAGCCACCTGCCAGAGACTTTGCTGAGGCTTTGGCATGGGCGAAGCAAGTTTTACAAAAAACCGCTGATAGCAGAGCCATTGACGCCATTCTTGAAGGGGAAACCTGTGGCTTAACCCGACCCAGTATGATCCGTGACGGTGTAACCGGGCAAATACTGCGCTCCTGAGCACACCTCATCTTTCATATTTTCAACATGTTAAGGATATTTCTTGGCAAGAATCTTATTTTTATCCTATAACCACTGGGGTAAGCAGGTTTTTTAACTCAGGAGTAATGTGTATGGAAGTCATGGAAATAGTAACTATGCTGGTTATTGGTGCTGTCGCTGGCTGGTTGGCCGGCCTGGTAATGAAGGGTGGTGGGTTTGGTTTGATTGGTAATATTATCCTGGGAATTCTTGGGTCCGTTGTCGGAACCTTTATAGGTGGATTTATTTCCGGAGCAGTTACCTTGCCTTTTTCCGGCCTACTGGGAACCCTAATCTGGGCAGTCATCGGAGCTATAGTGCTACTGGTCGTTCTTGGTTTTCTCAAGAAACTGTTCAGTTGACCAGGTAGGAACCCTGCTTATAGATACCATGCCTGCTGTATCTCGTCAGCAGGCATGGGGGTCACTGCCAGCTCCCTCGCCTCTGTGGAATGATCGCCAATCCCCACTATTACCTCGGCTGCATCTCTTCCCTGAGAGTATCGAGCCGTAATACTGGCCGCAAGCTGCAAATCTTCTGCTGACAGGTTCTCACCATCAATAAGTGTCAGTGGGCCACCGTGACTCACCGTCTTGATCCAGATAAATTGTTTTTTGTAGCCTTGCATAAATCGGGTTTCCCCTTCTTCACGCGCAATAATCATCTTGAAATTGGCACGAGGACGTAGATGTCTCCCTGTTTTAAGTAACATAATATCGTCAAGCTCATAATATTTATCACCACGGTGTGCCCAAAGGTCTTTTAACTTGTCAGAGTAGTTTGCATCAGTAAGAAAGCAGCAGCCTCCTGCCGGCTGTGCATATTCTTCTATGTTATAGCGATTTGCCAGTGCCATTTGTGGTTTACGACTGCGCCCGGAAAAATCAAACAGCTTATCCCGATCCACCCATCCTTCTCGTTCCGGTCTGGTAGGGGGCAAATTTCTGGCACATAATGGACGTAGCAGCAAATCATCTGCCCCGGATTCGTTGGCGATAATGGGCATGGTTTCCCGGCGCTGTGACTTGGGTCGCTGACCAATCACCTCTCCGGTAATAATAAAATCAAAGTCATGTGCTTGCATCCATTCCCTGGCTTTGTTGACCATAAATATTTTGCAATCCAGACAGGGGTTCAGATTGGCACCATAACCATGCTGGGGGTTTATCACGACATCCTTGTATTCTTCTACTATATCAACAATATGCAGCTTTATACCAAGTTGTTCTGCCACCCATAGTGAGTTATTTCGCTGGGGCTTGTTTTGCTTCTTTTTTCGAATACTGTGAGTGTGGCCTTCCACACAAAATCCGGTAAAAAAGTTGATGCCTTCCACATGGATACCCTGCTCAAGCATGGCTTTGGTAGCCAGCATAGAATCCAGGCCACCAGAAATCAGAGAAACGGCTTTACGTTGCTTGCTCATGTTAAATTCAACACCTAAAAAAACCGATTATACGGACTAGCGGTGCATTCGACTATTTTCCTGGCCACTTTTTGGTTCACTGCCTGACAATAGCGTATACTTGCGCGATTCACCAAATACGACAAGAAATACAGAAAATGAAATATGATGTATCAACATTTCAGGGACTCATTTTAGCCCTGCAAAATTACTGGGCCGAGCAGGGCTGCGTCATCCTGCAACCTTATGACATGGAGATGGGCGCCGGAACTTTTCACCCCGCCACCTTTTTGCGCTCTATAGGCCCCGAACCCTGGAATGCCGCTTATGTACAACCCTGTCGGCGCCCCACAGATGGTCGTTATGGTGAAAATCCCAATCGCCTGCAACACTACTACCAGTTCCAGGTGATGCTAAAACCTTCACCTGACAAGATACAGGAGCTCTATCTGGAATCCCTGCAACAACTGGGGTTTGACCCGCTGGTACATGATATCCGCTTTGTAGAAGACAACTGGGAATCCCCCACTCTCGGCGCCTGGGGGCTAGGCTGGGAAGTATGGCTGAATGGCATGGAAGTCACCCAGTTCACCTATTTTCAGCAAGTAGGTGGGCTAGAGTGTGCACCGGTTACAGGTGAAATCACCTATGGGCTGGAACGTATCGCCATGTATCTGCAAAATGCGAAAAGTATCTATGACCTCATATGGACAGAAGGCCCTCAGGGGATTGTCACCTATGGCGATGTCTTCCATCAAAATGAAGTCGAGCAATCGGCTTACAATTTCGAGCAAGCCGACACCGATTTGCTGTTTGAGCAGTTTGATCACTGTGAATCAGAAAGCCAGCGCCTGATAGATGCAGGCTTACCACTCCCTGCCTATGAGCAAATGCTAACGGCCTCCCACCTCTTTAACCTGCTGGATGCTCGCCATGCCATCTCTGTCACTGAACGCCAGCGATATATTTTACGGGTGCGCGCCCTGTCACGAGCTATCGCTCAGGCCTATTATGATGCCAGACAAACACTCGGGTTTCCGTTGACTAATCCAGCGCAGGAGATAACAGCATGAAACAGGATCTTCTCATTGAAATCGGTACCGAAGAACTACCGCCCAAGGCACTATTAAGCCTCTCAGAAGCCTTCACAAAAGGTATCGTAGAAGGCTTAAACAACGCGAGAATCGAGACAGGAGAAGTCACATCATTTGCCACTCCACGACGCCTTGCCTTACGTATTCGTGATGTTGCAACACAGCAACCCGACCAGGAAATAGAACGCAAAGGCCCGGCAGTAAAAGCTGCTTTTGATGCAGAGGGAAAACCCACCAGAGCTATTGAAGGTTTTGCACGATCCTGTGGTGTCACGATAGGTGACCTGGATCAGCAGGAAACGGATAAAGGTGCCTGGTTCATATTCCGTAAACAGGAGAAAGGTCAAGCTACAACGCAAATTCTCGAAGCGATTATCCAGGCATCACTACAGAAACTTCCTACTCCCAAACGTATGCGCTGGGGAGATAAAACCGAGGAGTTTGTACGTCCGGTACACTGGTTTGTTTGTCTGTTTGGTGACAATGTCGTAGAGATTCAGGCGATGGGGCTCACTGCGGGGCGTAACACGCGAGGACACCGCTTTCATCACCCTGACCCTATTGCCATCCGCTCACCGAACCACTATGAAACACAGCTTGAGCAAGGCTATGTCATGGCTCACTTTGAACAGCGCCGGGAAAAAGTCCGCCATGGTGCGGAAACCGTGGCAAACTCCCTGGGCGGAAGGGTGATTATTGATGACGAGTTGTTAAACGAAGTCACTGCTCTGGTTGAATGGCCTGTTGCTGTTGCTGGCAACTTCGAACAGCGCTACCTGCAAGTACCCCAGGAATGTCTCATTACCACTATGGAAGATAACCAGAAATACTTCGCCGTTGTCGATCAGAATAATGCCCTGATGCCACACTTTATTACCACCAGTAATATCGAAAGCCGTGATGTACAAAAAGTCAGTGAAGGCAATGAACGTGTTATCCGCCCCCGTTTTAGTGATGCTGAGTTTTTCTGGGAGCAAGATAAGAAACAGCCCCTGTCGGCACGTATTACATCTACCCGGAGCATTCTATTCCAGAAACAACTGGGAACCCTGTTTGAAAAAACACAGCGGGTCACACACCTGGCCGGAATCATTGCAAAGCAGATCGGTGCCAATGTTTCCGAAGCGAAGCGAGCTGCCGAGCTTTCAAAATGTGACCTGATGACGGATATGGTTGGTGAATTCCCCAAATTACAGGGAATTATGGGGCGCTATTACGCACTACACGATGGTGAAACAAAAAACATTGCCTACGCACTGGAAGAGCAGTATAGGCCGCGCTACGCGGGCGATCTGCTTCCTGCCCACGAAGCAGGTATCATTTTATCTCTGGCCGACCGGCTGGATACCCTGATGGGTATATTCGCCATCGGACAAAAACCCACAGGAACCAAAGATCCCTTCGCATTACGCCGGGCAGCTCTGGCTATTTTACGTATCATTGTGGAAAAGAAACTGGATCTTGACCTTAAACTACTGTTAACCGAAGCAGCCAGGCAACTAACCGACAAGGTTGATGCTGTCCCCATAATTGACCATACCTTTGAATATATTCTGGAACGCCTCAATGCCTATTATAAAGACCAGGGAATACCTGCCGATGTCATTGAAGCCGTTGCTAAATTAAAACCCGGCAAACCGCTTGATTTTCACAAACGGGTAAATGCTGTAAGCCAGTTTCGCCAGCTACCCGAAGCAGAAGCGCTGGCAGCAGCTAACAAGCGCATTAGTAATATCTTGAAGAAACAAGCGGATAACAGCTACCCGGAAATCGACCCCCACTTGCTCAAAGATACTGCTGAAAAAAACCTGCATGTTGCCCTGCTAGCTCAACAAAATGCGGTGGAACCCCTGTTCCAACAGGGTGACTACACCGCTGTATTACAATCACTAGCGAGTTTGCGTGAGCCTGTTGACCGTTTCTTTGATGATGTGATGGTCATGTCAGATAATGCAACATTGCAAGCCAATCGTCTGGCTCTGTTAAACCAGCTACGCAACACCTTTCTCAGAGTCGCAGATTTGTCTATCTTGCAGTAAAAAACTCAAAAGAGAAGAGCATCTCGTTGCAGCTTCTATTCGATCGAACATTGCCAGCTTTGTAGACGTTTAAGAAGACTCTGCTCAAGTCCCAATCGTTTTCCTGAGGCTGAAATTCGACCGGACTTAATCAGAGGCTCCTTAACAAAAAACGACTGTAAGAATCAGCGTGGCGCATGAAATGTCATGACCAGTACATCCCGATAAGCTTCCCGGGTCTTATCTTCTGCTTCAACCGGACTCACCCCGTGCCAAACTTTTTTATCATTAATCAGGATGAGTTCTCCAGTTTGTCGCAGCGTTGTTCGATACAACAAATCTCCCGCTTCATTGTATATTGTATTACAACCACCCCGAACATTTTTTCGCTCCAGTAACAAAATTGATACATAATCAGCCCCATCCTGGTGTATTCCTTCCGGTGACGGTTTTCCCACTTCCGCTTTACTGGCAACAATGCGGAACTGATGGCACTGGATACGCCAGTTTCTGGAAGTGCCCGGAGTAATTAATGCTATATTCCAGGCCATTATCTGTTCCAGTACCGGGTAAATAACCTCCGGCAGGATGTCGCTGTAATGCCGATATATCCCACCATGCACGTGATTATAATGAATGCTTTGATAATGGGGTTCAGTAGGGAGCTGTATAATCTTTCCGTTATTTTGCTGAAATACGGAATAACGCCGATACCGGTAAGTGCCTGAATCCTGCAAATACCTGTCCATCGGTAATGCATTCCAGCTTGCTTTAAATGTAGCTAATGCTGCTTTCGGAGACAATTGTTGCCACAGACTGCCCGTCCCAAGATGAAGGTACCCCTGCTGTTGTAGATAACCTTTTATAGCAATGGTCTGTTGAACACTCATAACTCGAACATTGGGTTGAAGTTGGTGGAAACAAGATAGTAAAGTATTTCCATAATACGCTATCCAGGGTCTCATTTAAGGAGCCTCTTATATCTCACAGGAAATTCGACCAAACTTATTCAGAGACTCCGTAAGGAAGCTCAATTTTATTGACAAAGATCATTATAAAACTGGTAATACAGAGACAAAACTGATAAATATTAAACCTTAACCGTAAAATCTTAACCGCTAACCGCTACATAAAAGGAGAAGAAATATGGCTGAAATGTTTTCAGAGGAATGGATGCAGGCTTTTCAACAAGGATGGAATGCTGAACCAGGGATTAAGGATGCCCTGGCAGAAATTGGATTTAATTCTACGATTGGCTTTGGCATCAAGGGTGATGCACAGGCCACCGGTGTGATGGTCGTTGAAAATGGTGAGTGTACACAGGCCGGTGCCTATAACGGTGAAGATCTGGACTGGGATATCCGTGCTGACAAAAAGAACTGGCTGAAATGGCAAAAGAAAGGAATTGGTATGGCTGGTCTGGGTATGGCCTATGCCAGTGGAAAAATGAAGTTTGTTACCGGTGACTACGGTGCCATGATGAAAAACCCAAAAATGGCAGGTCCCTTTATCAAGTGCTTTGGGTTGATGAAGACTATCGAAACTTCATAGCTGACCGGTTGTCAAGGCGACTGTTATCCGCAACGGACTTGCCCTTGATAACAAATTTGATAAAAAGCCACTGATTTTAGAGTGGCTTTTTATTTGCCAGCTTTCAGGAAAGGCGCTACTTTTAACAATGACTTTTTTCTGTCTACAGGCAAAGGTGGTGGTTGTGAAGTCTTGCTTGAGTGTGTCGATAACACAGGGGAGCAAGCGACAGGTGAGACTTTGTCCTGATGGAGCGCTTCCGTTGCCTGAGGTACTGCCCTTGGTCGTTTGAGACGCGGTGGATTTAGAGTATGCGACTTGCCATAAATATTTTTCCGGGGCAAAGGGGGAGGTACTGCTGTTTTCCATTGCCGAAGTAACACCCTTTTTTCTTTTCTCAGTACGGGAACAATCTTGCGTATCGCTTTTGCACCAGCTTGTCTTTGTAGCTCTTTTTTCTGCCCCGGCGACGTTTCCAGTACATCGTGATTAGCGGAAAGTTCTTCCTCAATACTTCCCCAGGCTACCAGACGAAACAAAATGGAAAATGCCAATAGATAAAAGCTCAAATACCAGCTATAAAAACCAAGACCGTAATCCAGTACAGGGTCATTTTTTCCAAACGGAATATCCGTAAAAGAAAAGGCTGCTGAGGCCATAACAATAGCCATAATAGATAAAAACAATCCCAGCTGGGGAGAGGTTCTTGAGACATAAAGCGCCAATAGTGAAAAGGGGGCGGCATACCAGGCAAACTGAAAGGTAACAAAACCGAGCCAGCCCATAGCCAGCACCCAGTAGCCATAGATGTCATTATTCTGGGTGATAAATACTGGTAAAAAAAGTGAGATAACAAACAGGACAGCAGCTCCAACGAGCGCTGCCAATGACAACCGCATAAAAGGGTGCAACTCTCCATAGGCTGTATTGCCTGGGTAGGATGGTGAATCTGGGGACATACTGCTATTATAGTGACTTCTTAGAGTATTGCTACAATCTCTTGAATCGCTTCCCTTAGTTTCTGTATAGCCTGGCGTTTTCCAGAATAGCCCATCCTTTCAATCACGCTTGACCAGGCGCATTGCCCAATAATTTTGTTTTCCAGCAATAACTGTTGCCTGGAGTGGATCTGACACCATTGCTGTGGTTGTTTTTGCACACTTTCTGTTACTTTTTTCAGTGCAGGCAAACAACTTTCATAACCCCGCCTGCCCCAGGCAAAGGAGTGAATATCCAGATAGTCCTGTGCATTCAATAACGCTTCAACTTCAACCTTTCCCGATACTTCTCTCGTATAACCCACCCACTCTGAAAACAGAGTGGGAATACCTGAATCCACCAGAGACTCTGCCTGCAAAAATGGCAATAAACGCTGAAACTGGTATTGGGCACGTTTAAACAGTACCTTTCCAGCCGCTGTCAATGGCTGTATTACCATCACTGATGGGTTACCGCTACTGGCATCACGGTTAAACCCGAGTCTTACTGGCGAATAGCCCTGTTTATGCCAGAAGGCCAGTAGTCCTGCTGTGGCAGCAAAACTGCTGCTTAGATAATCAACCGTACTATCCTGCTCACACTGTTGTTTCATATTTCTTAACAGTCTCCGTGCTATTCCTTGCCGCTGTAATGCCGGATGTACCACAATACGCATGATTCTCTCAGTTTGTAGTCGAGGTGCGATATCAATACCGGCGTGCACCGCCAGTGTCTGGGGAGCCAGGTGACCTCTGGGGCGACGCAGTCCGTAGTAAATAGCCCGCGATAGTGCGCTATCAAAACCTCCTTCGCGAACACTTAAAGCAGTCGCTACCACAATACCCTGCCAACGCATGACAGATACTGAAATATCCACCCCGTCCAGCAGGAGACGCAAATCTGTTGGACGTGTCTGATAATGTGCCAATACCAGCAAACCAAAGACCTCCCTGAGTAAAGCCTCATCCCTGGCCAATCTTGCTCGATCCAGTGTTTCAAACTGACACTCTGACAGCTTCACTGTATCCAGATAGTGTGAATCCACAGGCAGGGCATTTAACAACAGACTATCAAACAAAACATTTTCCAGACGATCATTTTCTGCGTAACGTACAGGCTGGGATAAGGTCATTAACTGCCAGCCCGGATACTGCTGACAGAGCCGCTGTTTAAACCGCAATGCAAATCCTCTCCCCGTCCCTTCATAGCCATGAACCGTTGTTGAGAACACACTGTTTGGATAATGATCCAGCAAGCCAGCTAATACAGGAGCAGGCAGAGCAGCGGCTTCATCTACCAGTAAAAGATCCAGGGGTGGCAACTCACGCAGCAACTGATCTGCTGCCCAAAAGTCCAGAGGTGCCCGCGTGCCTGCATGACGAAATATAACCTCTGCCGTTTTTCGCCGCGGTGCTGTCACACCGATACGCCCGCTAAACAGGGGAACCAGTCTGGCTACCAGCATACCCAGCAATGCAGACTTCCCCCGACCTCTATCTGCTTCTACTACGACCGGTGCCGCTTTCTTGTATCGCACATGTGCAAGCAATCTCAGTAATACTGTTTGTTGATCCCGCGTCTTGAAGTCCTCAGCTCGATGAAGTAAATCGGGAATGGGAAGACTCACTACGGTACTGTTTTCTGCCTTCAGGAACTGCACAAAACCGGCACCTTGTAGTTGAGTCACGAAGCGCTTGATAAAACGTCCTGTCATCTGCTTCGCAGGGCATGACCATTTTGTGATACGCTCTGTAAAAGGATCTGCATACCCAGGCCATTGGTCTAACGGCGGTGTAACAAGTAGCAATACACCACCTGCAACAAGGGTACCCCCTGCGGCTGCCAGAAAATCCGGATCAAACCCCTGATAACTGTTGTAGATGATACCAAGATACTCTTTCCCCAGTACCTGATGAATAAGAGGGGTATGCTGCAAAACCTGTTCACTAGGAAAATGCCGTAACAGCTGCTTCGCACAACGCAGTCCTGAAAGCTCCTCACCACTGATTACAATAAGGTTTCTGGGCTGCATACGGTAGGTCTTATGATGCTATTCAGGTTACAGATACTTTCGGTAGGCTGAGCTGATAGGGTAACGTCGATCCTTGCCAAATGCACGTCGCGTGATGCGAATACCCGGTGCACTTTGTCGTCTTTTGTACTCATTCAACAGCACACGATTAACGACAAACCGCACGGTTTCTTCTTCAAATCCCTGTGCCACTATTTCATTAACACTATGAAACTCTTCTATGAAGAGGCGCAGTATCTCATCCAGAATAGAGTAGGGCGGCAAGCTGTCTTCATCTTTTTGATCAGGTGCCAGCTCTGCTGATGGGGGTCGGGTAATTACCCGTGACGGAATAACCTCACCCTCTTCACCTTGATTGCGATAGCGGGAAAGTGCATAAACCCATGTTTTATAAACATCTTTAAGAGGTGCGAAACCTCCGGCCATATCCCCGTACAAGGTGGCGTAGCCCATGGACATCTCACTTTTGTTTCCAGTAGCCAGTAGCATCTTTCCCAGCTTATTCGATAATGCCATCAGAATCACACCCCGGCTACGTGCCTGAATATTCTCTTCCGTTACATCCCGCTCCAGACCAGCAAATTCTTTGCCAAGAGTTTTCATGAAACTGTCGAATATACGCTCGATAGGAATCTCCCGATACCGTACACCCAATGTTTCTGCCTGCTGCCGGGCATCGTGAATACTAATGTCAGCTGTATAATGAAAGGGCATCATAACCGCTTCGACGTTTTCTGCACCCAGTGCATCAACCGCAAGCACCAGCGTTAGTGCAGAATCAATCCCTCCCGACAGACCCAACATCACCGCTGAAAAGCCATTTTTTGCAACATAGTCACGTACACCAGTAACCAGAGCCTGATAAACCTGTGCCTCCTGGGAAGCAAGCTCAAGGGATTGTGGCTTCACTGAAACAGTAGCGGCAGCACTTACAGGCACCGTTACGACATAAGTATCTTCAGTGAAGGTTCTCCCCTGAAACAGCAGCTGACCCTGTGCATCCAGCACCAGAGAATGTCCATCAAAAACCAGTTCATCCTGTCCACCAACTAAATTACTATAAAGGATGGGGAGCCGATGTTTTTTGGCATGGCGCTCCAGCAGGGCAAAGCGTTCCTGTGCCTTGTTAGAGCGAAAAGGCGATGCATTCAGGACGATAACAGCCTCTGCTCCTTCTTTTTTGAGTTGCCGGATGGGAGCAGGTTGCCAGATGTCTTCACAAATCAAAAGCCCGGTGGGTATACCCGAAATGGGCACGATCACGGTTTGCTTGCCCGTACTAAAGTATCGCTTCTCATCAAAGACACGATAGTTTGGTAAATATTGTTTGGCATATTCCGCAATACATTTACCGTCATGATAAACGACAGCCATGTTATATAACTTGCCTTGCCGTTGCAGAGGTGCCCCTATAATGACCGTAATCGCTTTTGATGCCTGGCGAACTGCCTCCAGAACCCGTCCTACCTGCTGTAAAAAAGCTGGACGAAATAACAGGTCTTCCGGTGGATAACCCGTCACCATCATTTCAGGAAAAACAACAGCATCCGCTCGCTGCCCACGCGCCTGTGCAATACTATCCAGTATCTTGTCCCGATTTGCATCAAAATCACCCACACAGGGGTTTAGCTGCGCTATTGCAAGCTGTAAAACCGACCCGTTCATGTCAGTTTGTTACGCATCTCCTGACCCATATCGGCCAGTGACTTTACGGTAGTGACATTGGCAGCTTCCAGTGCAGCATATTTTTGCCGAGCGGTACCTTTTCCGCCAGAAATAATCGCACCCGCATGCCCCATGCGTTTGCCGACAGGAGCCGTCACACCAGCAATATACGCAACTACCGGTTTACTGACATGCTGCCGGATGTAGTCAGCTGCCTGCTCTTCAGCAATCCCTCCTATCTCTCCGACCATAACAATACCTTCCGTCTGCCCATCAGCTTCAAACAGGGCCAGACAATCAATAAAGTTCATGCCCTGTATCGGATCCCCACCAATACCAATACAGGTGGATTGCCCCAGCCCTGCCAGGGTTGTCTGATGCACGGCTTCATACGTCAATGTCCCTGAGCGTGAGACTATACCTATTTTACCAGGCTGATGGATGGAGCCTGGCATAATACCTATTTTGCACTCGCCAGGAGTGATAATACCCGGACAATTAGGACCAATTAACCGGGCACCTGTATCAGCCAACGTAGCTTTAACCTTGATCATGTCCAGTACAGGAATACCTTCTGTGATACAGGCAATGACCTTGATACCTGCATCTGCCGCCTCCAATACTGCATCTGCTGCAAAGGCTGCTGGTACATAAATCATGCTGGCATCGGCTCCTGTTTGCTGAACTGCCTCAGCTACGGTATTAAATACCGGCCGGTCAAGGTGTGTTTGCCCACCTTTTCCCGGTGTGACTCCACCCACCAGCTGGGTACCGTAATCAATGGCCTGTTGTGAGTGAAAGGTTCCCTGTTTTCCGGTAAACCCCTGACAAATAACCCGGGTATTCTTGTCAATCAGGATACTCATGCCTGTGCTCCTGCAGCTGTGATGACTTTTTGTGCCGCATCAGTCAGGCCATCTGCGGTAATAATATTTAAACCACTGCTTGCCAGCATCGCTTTCCCTTGCTCCACATTCGTACCTTCCAGCCTGACTACAACGGGTACTGTAATACCCATCTCAGCCACTGCGGTAATAATACCTTCTGCAATCAGGTCACAGCGTACAATCCCGCCAAATATATTCACAAGAACCCCTTTAACAGCAGGATCCGAAAGGATGATTTTAAACGCTTCTGCCACTCGTTCTGCTGTCGTACCACCGCCAACATCCAGAAAATTGGCAGGTTCACCGCCATGTAGCTTGATCAGATCCATGGTAGCCATAGCCAATCCGGCACCATTGACCATACAACCTATATTGCCGTCCAGATGAATGTAGTTCAGCTCATGTTCGGCAGCTCTGGCTTCACGTTCATCCTCTTGTGAGATATCCCGCATGGCCAACAGGTCAGGGTGCCGGTACAGGGCGCTGCTATCAATGTTCAGTTTTGCATCCAGTGCCAGCAAATCACCATGATCATCTATAACGAGTGGGTTGATTTCCAGCAAGGAGGCATCCTGTTCCACAAAAAGTTGAACCAGTGCCGCCAGTAAACTGCCAAACTGGCGAACTTGTTGGCCTTCCAGCCCCAGTGCAAAAGCCAGCTTACGACCTATATAACCCTGATAGCCAGCTGCCGGGTGTAGTGTCTCCGTCACTATTTTATCCGGTGACTCTACAGCGACTGTTTCAATATCCATCCCCCCCGCAGCCGATGCCATGATAATAATACGTTCGCTGCTGCGATCTACCAGCAAACCTAAATACAGCTCTTGCTGAACAGGAGTGAGTGATTCAATCAGTACTGTATTAACCGGCAGACCCTGAGGGTCTGTCTGATGTGTCACCAGGCGTGATCCCAATAATGCCCTGGCTGTCTCCACTAGCTCCTCTTTACCCGTTACTTTTTTAACACCTCCTGCCTTGCCCCTGCCACCGGCATGCACCTGCGCCTTGATAACCCAGGTATCTCCGCCCAGCTCAGCAATCACCTGTTCAATATTCTCAACAGATGTGATGGCCTTTCCTGCTAGAATGGGAATATGATATTGACTGAATAACTGCTTTGCCTGATATTCATGGAGATTCATTGGTCACTGCCTTACGATTAGTTGACACCGGAACTGTCTGGGAGAGTCCTGGCTGTCTCTTTATTTTTTGAGATTCGAGTTTACACCATTATGCGCTTGCTATTCATCATCATTCTGTTTGTAGTCAGCTACTTTGTTATAAAATCCATTACCAACAAGCTGGATAAAAATAAACCTATTGGTCATCGTCGTGCAGAAAAGCCGGGTAAACCAGTACAAACAAAGATGCTCAAGTGTGATGAATGCGGTTTGCATATCCCTGAGCATGAAGCTATCAGACAGGGGAACCACGTATTTTGCAGTCTCGAACACGCCAGACAGCGTCTAGAATAAGTTATGATTATGATATAACGCCTGTTGACTTTTTCAGCCCGTCCAGCACACCCTGGGCTCAGCTTCAACTCTATAATATCTACCGCCTCGTTCTGGCAGGTGCTTTACTACTGGTCGGGCTAACCGAGCATTTATTACCAGAAGACATTATTATTAATGTGAAATTGTTTCAGGATGTCATTGCCATTTTTACCGTGGTCGTGATACTGGAAAATATAGCAGGCTATTTAAAATGGCCGGCGTACGAAGCGCAGATATATATAAACTCTGTCACTGACATTCTTGCATTACTATTAATTATTTATGCCAGTGGGGGAGTCAGTTTTGGCCTGGGCATCTTGTTGGTACTGCCTGTTATTATCCCAAACCTGTTTAAACCGGGTCAGTTTTCGCTATTTATTACTGCACTGACCATTATTTCACTGATTGCAATAGAGGTACACATTCAGTCCCGTGGCCAAACCATGTTAAGCGAGCTATCTATGACGGGTATTCTATCCCTGTTTATGATGCTCAGTTCATGGGTTGCCAGTAACTGGTCAGGCTATGTACAACGCACAGCAAAACTGGTTTTGCGACGAGAGCTGGATCTGGCCAGTATGTCGCAGTTAAACCAGTCTGTGCTGGATCAGCTACAAACAGGCGTTATTGTCATTCGTGACTCACGCCGTATACAGCATATGAATAATGCAGCTATTGAAATGCTGGGAACCCCACAGAGCTGGAAAAGCAAAATACTCAGTAGCTTTGCCCCAGAGCTGGATGCCTGGTATCAATACTGGACCGACAACCAAAGACCCAAGGTTGCCAGCTTTGATGTCAACCATCAGGGAGCAATGACCATGCGGGCACGCTTTGTTCAGCTCGGTGCACGGGCCAGTGAAACATCTCTGATTTACTTACAGGACACACAGGAGGAACGAGAAAAACTACAAGACTTGAAACTCGCTTCGCTCGGACAGTTAACGGCTAGCATTGCTCATGAGATACGTAATCCTTTAAGTGCTATCAGCCACGCAGCACAATTGTTAACAGAGTCGAATGAACTCTCACAGGCTGAGGATCGCCTGGCACACATTATTATTACTAATTCACACCGTATGGATGCCATTATAGAATCTGTTCTCAACCTGTCACGGCGCAAACACCCCAAGCGAATCAATATTCGTTTAAAACACTGGCTCAACACATTCTTCGAGGATTTTCTGCTACAAAACGATTTGCATAAAAGCCAGTTTAGCCTGTTTATTGAACCCGCTAATCTCGAAGTGAATTTCGATCCGGCTCACCTGCAACAAATTATGTGGAATTTAAGTCAAAATGCTGTTAAATATGCAAAAAAAGATAAGAAAAAACTCTCTCTTCTAATCCAGGCAGGTATTCCTGACCATACTAAAAATGTAGTTCTTAACATCATTGATAATGGCAATGGCATCTCCCGGGAACAACAGGACAGACTCTTTGAACCTTTCAACACGACAAGTACCCGGGGAACAGGTTTAGGCTTGTTTATGTGCAGGGAACTTAGCCAGGCCAATGGCGCTACTCTGGAATATGTAGAACTGGCTACCACAGGAAGCTGTTTCAGGTTGAGTTTTGCCAGCCGCTAACAAAATACAGGAAGTGCCTCCTGATACAGTAAATGTAACGCTGAAAATGCACAATACAAGTATTTTCAGCATGTTAAAAATAGCAACAACAACAATAAATAAACTATGAGTAAACAAAGCGTATTAATAATTGATGATGAGCCGGATATTCGTGAGCTACTGGAAATTACTTTACTACGTATGGGGCTAGAAACGTATAGTGCCTCAACGGTACAAGAAGCCCTGACTCGCCTAAAAGAAAACAAACCGGACTTATGCCTCACCGATATGAAATTACCAGATGGTACCGGTATCGATATTGTAAATTATATTCACCACAACCTGCCACATATTCCAGTCGCTGTCATCACCGCCTTTGGCAGCATGGAAACAGCTGTCGAAGCCCTGAAAGCCGGTGCCTACGACTTTGTTTCCAAACCGGTTGATTTACACAAGCTACGCGAACTCATTGAAACCGCCCTGAAACTGTCCGAGAAAAAATCTGCGGCCCAAAGCCAACAACCTGTTATCACACAAACCATACCGAAACCAGACAGTCCCCTGATTCTCGGTGATTCACCCGCTATCAAAAAACTGTTGCTGACCATAAGAAAACTGTCGAAAAGCCACGCCCCGGTCTACATAAATGGTGAGTCCGGTAGTGGTAAGGAACTGGTAGCAAAAAGTATACATCTGAGTGGTCCGCACAGTGAGGCCCCTTTTATTCCCGTTAACTGTGGTGCCATTCCTGAAAACCTGGTGGAAAGTGAATTTTTTGGACACATTAAAGGGAGCTTTTCAGGTGCTATTACTAATAAGGAAGGTTTATTTCAAGCAGCTAATGGTGGAACCTTATTTCTGGATGAAGTGGCTGACCTGCCACTGGACATACAGGTCAAATTACTACGCGCCATACAGGAACAGGCTATCAAGCCCGTTGGAGGGACAAAAGAAATCCCTGTAAATGTGCGAATACTAAGCGCCACTCATAAAAAGCTGGAGCACGAAGTCGCCGCCAAACGGTTTCGTGAAGATTTGTATTACCGACTCAATGTTATCAAGCTCGAAGTACCTGCACTGAGAGAACGAGACACTGATATTCTGATTCTGGCAGAATATTTTCTGCAACAAATTGCTACCAACTGGGGACTCGACCATGTCACGTTAACACAGGAAGCGCAGTATGCCTTACTCAATTATTCGTTTCCAGGGAATGTTCGTGAACTGGTTAATATCCTGGAACGCGCATGTACCCTGAGTGATGATGGCATCATCACTGCTGAGGATCTGCAACTACCGGAGCTTGACCTTAAGACACCCACATCTCCAGTAATAACTTCTCCAGCACCAGCAGCAACCCGTTCACTGCCTCACTGGGAAAAAGGCTCTATCAGTGACCGGGATGAAAAACGAGTGATTGAAGTCACACTGGAAAAAAACCGCTGGAACCGAACCAGGGCAGCTGAAGAGTTGGGGATGACACTGCGTCAACTGCGATACCGAATCAAGAAATACAATCTGGAAAAATACCAGACCAGTCCCGTTTGAAGGTGTGTTCCCAAAAGTTACGGAACAAACCTGAGAACAGGTTTCAATCTTGACCGGGAGTCCTGTCGACTATAGAGAAGCTGCCGCAAATCCCACAAATACCTATCCATGCTGACGGTACTCCTGTGATTTACAGTAGCTTCTTATTGGTAGCTTCCGCTTCCTATTCTTAGAACGCTACACCATTGTGCCCAAACGCCACCATACACATCAGCATTGGAATGGACAGCAAGGTATTGGTTCGGGAGGCCATCAGTGCAACACCTTTTGCCCTGGCAATCGTATCTGCATCTGCCGAGACGATACCCAAAATTTTCTTCTGGTTTGGCCAGATCAGTACCCAAACATTAAATAACATGATAGTGCCTAGCCATGCACCAATACTCAGTGCTATCGCCGCTTCACCCGTATTCTGAAACAGGAAGGATTTCACCACACCCAATCCCATCCCTTCCAGCATAGCAGCACCCGTCAGCCAGGTAACCACTGCTCCCCAGCGAAACCAAAGTAGCGCACGGGGTGCAACATATTTGTTGATAGCTGCCGGACCAGGCTCTTTATCTGCCAGAGCTTGTCCAACGGCCGGCACCTGCACAAAATTAAAATAGTAAAGCAGACCGATCCATACAACACCTGCCATCACATGGAACCAGACTACCAGAGAACCAATATTCAGCTTGAAACTGATCGCTGACGGTAACAGCAACGCTATGACAATTGCCAGAATAAAACCGGAAACAATCGTTCCCAATACAGACTTTAACGGATTCATGAGGTATACCCTCCAAGGCTACATTTTATCCAGATAACTTGATTATAATCAAAAAAATTGAAATGATTTGCCAGTCTATGCAAATAGACTGTAGAACACAATAAACAATACAAACACTGGTACCTTATGGAATCGCTCGGACTTGATCAGAGTCTCCTATAGTACTTAATTTGTAGCTGGATAAATAATAGACAGGTTGCTTCGCGATCTAGGGATAAGCACTGTGATATCAAACAATACCTTCATGAAATGGCTAGATCAGGTACGCGAAAACCTTGCCATGCGTAAAGAACAGCAGTTGCTGGAAAAAAACCGCCAGCAACATAGCCAGCAAAGCGCGACCCCTGATACTCACAAGGTGGTTGAATCTTTTGTGGCTCCACCGCCTTTTTTACTGTATTTGTGGGCTACAACACCTCTCCTGTTGATTTCAACCTACCAGGACAATGCCATTATCACAGGGGTTGTTTCAACTATTTTTAATTTTTTCCTTATTCATCTGGATACCTTCCAGTTTGTTCGTTTCCTGCTCTCCAGTGGAGTCCTGATCGTGGCTCTACTTCTTTATCATTTCAATATAATTTAGCGACCTTTGCCCTATGGAGCTTTTGATAAGCTTCAACAAGTAACCGCTGCCAGTCATTCATCAGGTTAAAATCCTGTACCTCTCCCTGTATTAGTGCCTTTGCTTGCTTCAGTACTGTCCGGGGATACAATCCTTGCAGTGCCTTTTCATAGTCTTCCTGCGCTGTACCCATTTCCAGTAAGTTCATGACACAGTGGTATAGCTGTAATCTAGATTTTTCCAGTTGAGCAAAACCCAGCAACCATTGACACCCTTGCAGCAAAATCTCTCGTTGCCCAGATATCGCGGCTAAGAGTGTTTTTAGCTCAGCAATTCGAAAATCCTGCCATACCGTTTCCGTCTGCATGGGCAATCCTACCAATGCTGCTACGGGTTGGAGATCATCAATATCACTCTCTTCCAGTGACTTTAGTAAAGCCCCTGCAGACCTGGGTGACAGGGAAGGGAATGATAAAATATCCTGCCGTATGGCAAGGCCTGAGTTGTTATTCTCCCAAAGCAAATCTTCACAGGTATAGATTTCAGACATGGAAGGAACCAGGACACGGCAGGCGTAAAGCCCCAGATAATCATAATCTGCAATATAGATATCTTTGTCACTACCCTGTATCAACTGACATAGCCAATCAAATTCCTGTTCAGTCGTACCTTCAAAATGACACATGGAGAATTCAAAATCCGGCTGATTTTTAAAAAATGACCAGCTCAATAAACCACTGGAGTCAATAAAGTGGGTTTCCAGATTTTCTGCTGATGCCACTTCTTCGATATCAAAAACTGGAGCAGGAAATACATCAAGATTCTTGAGCTCACGCCCTTGCAATAATTCCGTTAATGCACGTTCCAGTGCAACTTCAAACCGTGGATGTGCGCCAAAACTTGCATAGCACCCCTGATTATCGGGGTTTAGCAAAGTGACATTGACAACCGGGTAACACCCACCCAGAGAAGCATCCTTAACCAGAACCGAAAAGCCATTTTGTTGTAAAGTTTCAATAGCTGACCGGATAGATGGATAACGTTGCAATATCGGCTCGGGAACATCCGGCAAACATAGGCCATCCGCAATGATTGTAAACTTTACATAACGTTCAAAGATTTCCGACAGTGCCTGAACACGAGCTTCATAGACTGAATTACCAGCAGACATTCCATTGCTGACATACAAATTACCAATAATATTGACCGGAAAATAAAGACACTGCTGATCTCGCTGTCGTATATAAGGCAAAGCACAAATACCCCGTTCACTCTGTGCTGAGTTGATATCAACCAGCCGAGACATTGGCAATGACTGATGGGGGTCATAAAAACGGATAAGCTCTTCTGATAACAGGCCTTTGGGCCATTGTTTATCCCCTTTAATGGCAAACCAGCGCTCATCCGGATAATGGACAAAAGCATGCTGGTGTATTTCATCACCCAGGTAGTAGTCCGCCCAGAAATAATTGGTGGCCAGACGCTCAAAGAACTCACCCAGTGCACTCGCAAGCGCCGCTTTTTTAGATGCTCCTTTACCATTTGTAAATAACAGGGGGCAATCACGATCCCGTATATGTACCGACCAGACATGGGGCAGGGGATGTAACCAGGTCTTCTCTTCAATATTAAATCCCAACCGGGATAGCTGCTGTTGCATCCTTGCAATGGAGTTTTCCAGCGAATCATCCTTTCCTGTGATATAGGTTTTCCCAGAAGCTTTTTTTTCCACATTTATCCTTGTTTGCTATCGCGTTGAGCCTGCTGTTCCTGAGCTTTTACGCGTAAATAATGAGAACGACTCTCTGCCTCAATAAATATTTTTTTCACAATGGGAAAACGCTCTTTTATCCGGGTCTCCAAAACTGCAATGGAGCGTTCCACCTGATCCGAACTTATTCCAGGTGCGAAATCTGCACTGATATTAACTAACAGAAATTCTGGCCCTATATGCAGGGTCAGGGCTTCATTGACGGTATCAATTTCATCAATCTCGTTCACCAGTTCATTAATACCTTCCCGAATAGGCAAATTGGCACTCTCACCAATTAACAGGCTTTTGGTTTCAACGGCCATCCAGATAGCAGTAACCGCCAATATAAGCCCAATAATGACCGAAGCAATGCCGTCAAACACATAGTTACCGGTTAATTGCGCCAGTAATACACCGAGAAAGGCCACAACCAGACCCAGCATTGCAGCACTATCTTCAAAAACCACAACAAATAAAGAAGGGTCCTTGCCTTGTTGTACCGCTTCTATATATCCCAATGTACCTTTGGCAGCACGGAACTCGCGCAAGGCAAAAAGCAGGGCAGCCCCTTCAAACAACATGGCCAGACCCAGTACAATATAATTAATAACCGGGTTACTGATCGCCTCTGGGTAACGAATATGATGAACCCCTTCATAAAGAGAAATACCCGCACCCAGCGCAAAAATCATGATAGCTACGACAAAGCTCCAGAAATAAATTTCTTTACCATGGCCATAGGGAAATTGCTCATCTGCTGGTTTTCTTGCCTGCTTCATACCATGCAGGAGTAAAAACTGGTTCCCGGTATCAACCAGTGAATGAATACCTTCTGATAACATGGCCGAACTGCCCGTGATAGAGGCAGCTATAAACTTGGTAATAGCAATCATAGTATTACCAGCCAGGGCCGCTATGATCACTTTTTTGGATCCTGATGACATAAAACTACTCGTTGGCTAATTGCATTTTCTGGATAACCAGCACCCCTCTCTGGCTTTGGGCATTATAGATCAGACTAATGCGATTACCCTGATCTTCACCTGTAAACCAGGTTTCACGTTGCAGCGCTTCAGGTTGCCACCATGGAAGGCTTTTATCAGTAAAAACATGCTGCATTATTTCCGCCGTTAAAGGCTTTTGTACAAGATGTTTATGTTGAATAAACGAACGAACATGGTTCGGTGAGGTGCTAAAAGAAAAACGTGACCATTGTTTACCTGGCGCGGATTGACGAATACCCTGTACGTCATTTAGCACATCAGGTGGTGCCTTAAACCAGTCTGCCAGTGCCATTCTGGCCATCTCAGGCCTGGCCATTTGCCCACTTGTACCGGCGGATGAGAAAAACAAACTACCTGCAAAAGGAGTCAATGCCAATAATAATCCAACCAGAATGACTATGGTCATTAGTAAAATAGCAATGCTTTTCATAAATTTATACCAGTGGCAAATTAAAGAGCCTTTGTGCATTCTGGCTGGTTACACGCGCAAGCTCACTCACTTCAATCTCTCTTAATGCTGCAATCTGCGTGGCAATCCTGGGTAGGTTTGCCGGTACATTACGCTCACCCCTGTGCCAGCTATCCGGCTGATCTGGTGCATCCGTTTCCAGAAGTAAGCTGTGCAAGGGTAACTCCGTGACCAGTTTGCGTAACCTCAGGGCGCGAGTATAGGTAACCGGGCCACCAAAGCCTAGTAAAAAACCCTGATTAATGCAGTAATGGGCCTGCTGTAGACTGCCTGAGAAGGAATGTATAACCCCCCTGATATTTTTATGCTGTCTTAAGTATTTCAATACAATATCCAGTGATTTTCGTGCATGTATAATAACGGGCAATGACATCTCATCAGCCAGTTTTAACTGCTCGACAAACAACACTATTTGCTGTTCTTTACTGCTATGGCGGATAGAGAAATCCAGCCCGCATTCACCTACTGCAACCGCTTTGTTCGCAAGCAGCCAGATTCGTAAATCAGCGATATCACTAAGCTGATGATCTGCCATAAACATGGGATGTAATCCGTAAGCTGCTTTCACGAGAGTATACCTGTGTGCTGTCTTGCGTACTGCTGACCAGTTCTTTTTGCCGATCGCAGGCACGATGATCTGTTTAACCTGTTCCTCTTGTGCAGCGTTGACGACCTCATCTCGATCCTGGTCAAATACTGGAAAATCCAGATGGCAATGGCTATCAATAAGTTGCATAAAGAGTCGACTCAACAGAGCAGGGTGGTGATCATTTCGCATTCATTGTAGTATTGCACGCTATCGCAAACAAATAACCAGACCAGAATTTATGAATAAAATATCTGTTCCACGTAGTCCGACATTATTAGTTATTTTGGATGGCTTTGGCGTTAACCCCAGCAAAAAAAATAATGCTGTAAATGAAGCCAACACACCCAACCTTGATCGTTACTTTGAACACAATCCACATATCACATTAACCGCCTCTGGTCGTGCCGTAGGACTCCCTAAAGGACAAATGGGAAATTCCGAAGTCGGTCATTTCACTATCGGCTGTGGCAATATTTATATGCAGGATCTGGTACGCATTAATGATGCAATCAGCGATGGTAGTTTTTATGAAAAACCCGTGCTGCTAAATGCTTTTAATCGAGCCAAGGAGAATGGCCGACCTATCCATCTGGTCGGCCTGGTATCAGATGGCGGTGTGCATAGCCATACCGACCATCTTTGTGCCTTGTTGAAGATGGCCAAAGATCTTGGTGTAAAACCCGTATTGCATGTAATTACTGATGGTCGTGATACTCCACCACGCTCGGCCCACAAGTTTCTGGAACCCCTGCAAGTCTCTATAGAAGAAAGTGGAGGAGAAGTTGCAACCGTCTCAGGTCGCTTTTATTCCATGGACAGAGACCGGCGCTGGGAACGCACAAAAACTGCCTTTGACGCTATGATCCATGGTATTGGTATACCTGCTGACAATATGATAGCTGCCATTGATGATGCTTATGCAAAAGGCGAATACGATGAATTTATCAAACCCCGAATCATGCCACACGCAGAACTGGTGCGTGAAGATGACCAGCTTATCTTCTTTAATTTTAGAAATGATCGTCCTCGCCAGCTAGCGGATGCTCTGGGTAGTGATACCTTTACCTGCTTCGACCGGGGTGGTTACAACGCCATTATGGTTACCTGTTTGACCGAGTATGATAAAAAACTGCTTGCACCCGTTGTCTTTACCCCAGAGCGACCTGCGACCAACCTGGCTCATACCATTAGTCTTGCGGGCTACAAACAACTACACGTTGCTGAAACCGAAAAATATGCCCATGTTACTTTTTTCTTTAATGGAGGAAGGGAAACCCCTTATGCCGGTGAAGATCGTATTATGATTGATTCTCCGGACGTTGAAACTTATGATCTGAAACCGGAAATGAGCGCCAAAGAAGTGGCAGATACGGTTATCAATGCACTCGAAAAAGGCGATCATTCCTTTATTGTAGTGAACTTTGCCAATGGTGATATGGTCGGACATTCTGCGATTAAAGACGCTGTTATTAAAGCCGTTGAAGCTCTTGACCGTGAGGTTGGGCGCGTGCTGGATTGTGCCGTGAAAAATGAATTCTCTGTGATATTAACATCTGATCATGGAAATTGTGATGAGTATGTTGATCCTCTCACTGGAGAACCTCATACACAACACACTATTTATCCCGTTCCCTGTTTAATTCTGGACAAATCTTTTTGGCGCCTCGGTACCTGTGGTGGCCTTTCTTCAATCGCACCAACTGTTTTACAGCTTATGGGACTGTCCCAACCTGAAGCCATGCATGGCGAGTCTGTACTCATGGAAGAGATACCCAAAGACCAGGTGACCGCCCCAGGAGACTAAATAGCCAAAGCGATGATTTATTATGAATATCCGTATGCCCCGAACTTTGCTGGTTTTTACAATAGCTGTATCATTAGCAGCCTGTAGCCCTGTATCCAGCGCTCAACAGGGTTCCAAGCCCCACAATCTTCGTGTGAATCCACAACAAATTTTATCCGCGCATAACCGGGTTCGTTCACGCTATCGCTTGCAGCCTTTAACCTGGTCTGACTCATTAGCCCATTTTTCCAGCCAATGGGCTAATCACCTTCGGCAAACCAATGGCTGCAAAATGCGTCACCGTCCCCATTCCGGACAATACAAAACGGACTATGGTGAAAACCTGTTCTGGGCAAGTCCGCTACGCTGGTCAGATGGTCGTGTAGAAATACAGGCTGTTGAGTCTGCCAGAGTTGTAAATGAGTGGGCCTCTGAAGCAAAATTCTATCGTTACCAGAGCAACCGTTGTCAAGCAGGTCAGCAATGCGGACATTTTACTCAAATTATCTGGAAAGATACCCGCAAGGTAGGCTGTGCCATGTCCATATGCCCGGATAAGTCACAGGTATGGGTCTGCAGTTATGATCCACCAGGTAACTGGCAAGGACAACGTCCTTACTAACCTTGTGCAACCCGTTAGCGGGAGATAAACTCATGACTGGCTTCACGGTGGGTGGTCAAGGCATACTTCTCTTTATCCACAAAGGACGGTCTTTGCTGGATAATATCGGTGAGAAGTTGTGCAGAGGCTAACCCCATCACAACCCCGTAGCGATAATGCCCCGTATTCACATAAAGCCCTGAAATCTCCGGGTGTTCGCCAATATAGGGCACCCCGTTAGGGGATCCTGGCCGCAAACCACTCCATTGCTTAATGATCTCAAACTGTTTTAACCCGGGAATCATGGCTAAAGCAGCAGCGTATAATTCCTTTCTAACTCGATGACTGGTGACTTTTTCAAAGCCATTCCACTCGATCGTTGAACCACACAACAGATGCCCATCCGCACGTGGAATCACATACTTCCCAGCTCGCATAACAATTCGTGTCAACCATCCAGGGCTGGTTTTAAAGAGTATCATTTGCCCCATCACTGGCCGTACATCGAGCATGGAAAGTGCGCTGAACTGTCCACTCCACGCCCCCCCTGCAATGATAATTTTATCAGCAGGATAAACTCCATCCCGGCTACGCACAGCTATAGCCCTGTTATGAATGGTGTCTATTTTCTCAATCGCTGTATTTTCAACAAACTTAACTTTTTTATTGGACAGATAGGCTTTAAGGGATCGTACCAGCCAGGGGTTTCGTACCTGGGCTATATCAGCCTGATACAGTGCCTGTTCAAATCTTTTGTTTACCCGTGGTTCACAATACGGAATACCTTCCTGGTTCATTGGCTGAAGCCGTTTTTGGTAGTGTGTCGCCCATGTCTTTATAGCCTGTTGAGAATCTTTACATTCAAGCATAAGCAAGCCTGAACGCAACCACTCCGGATTGACCCCTGTTTCAGCGTAGAGAGTCTCGCTCAAGGCCTGGTAGTGCTGCTGACTATACTGGGAGAGAGTATTAATGGGGTCAGGATAACGCCATGGGTACAGTGGTGACAAAATTCCTCCCCCTGCCCAGGAAGACTCTCTACCCACTTCACCTTTATCAACAATGGTAATACGGGCACCCTGCTGTTCCAGTAAATAGGCAGATAACAGGGAGATCACCCCACCACCCACAATCACGATATCAGTCTGTGAGGTCACTCTTTTCCTTACGGTCTTACCAAAGGGACTTCGACTCTCTCTCTAGCATCTTTACCTGCCAGTATTTCAATCAACTCTAACGCAAAATCCATTGCCGTTCCTGGCCCTCTTGATGTCACAATCGTACCATCTTTGACAACCACCTCATCAAGCAGGTTTAAACGGGAACGCTGCGCTGTATCAAGGTGATCCAGTGAACCGGGATAGGCGGTCAATTTTTCCAGTCCGATATTGGCACTAACTAAAACCCGAGGGGCAGCACAGATTGCCCCCACATACCCCCCCTGTTCATGGGTCTTTTTCAACAGGGCATGCAGGCGCTCGTCATTATTCAAGTAATCTGCACCAGGCAATCCACCAGGTAGTACAATCAGATCAAATTTATCGTCCATAACAGCAGCCAGGGTAGTATCAGCAACCAGACGCGTATTCCGCGAACAGATTACTTCCTTTTGATCCTTCAGGCTAGCAGTAATGACATCAAAACTGGCGCGTCGTAGCAGGTCTATGAGAGTAACTGCTTCGAGTTCTTCACAACCTTCCGCGAGTGGTATAAGAATTTTTTTGCTCATTCAGACCTCCTTTTTGGTTATTTCCCGTTGACGACTCTATTTCCCGTTGACGATTCTATTTCCCGTTGACGACTCTATTCCCCGTTGACGACTCTATTTCCCGTTAATAGCTTCTTACTCTTGATGACTCCTGCCATACCACAGTTTCATTCCCTTTAATATATTCAAGGCTTCAAACAGCTGATAGTCTTTTTCTAATAAATCATTATTTTTATTGGTTTTTAGCGCAGGGTCCTGCTTCTCTTTAGTTTGGGTATCCGGTATAGAATCATTTGATTCTGTAGGTGCTTTAGTCTCACTTTCTTCTTTTTCTTTCTTTTCCTTTGGGTTGAGCAGGTGTCCACTTAAGTCTGCTTCAGTTTGAGGTGTAAAAAGATCATCCTTATCTTCCTGACTGAAAGTTAATGGTTTCACCACGATATCGGGTTCTATTCCGGTTGCCTGAATCGAGCGACCAGATGGTGTATAGTATCGCGCTGTTGTCAGTTTTAGTGCTGTCGTTGCATCCAGCGGTAATACAGTTTGCACTGAACCCTTTCCAAATGTTTTTTCACCAAGAATCAATCCTCTTTTTTGATCCTGAAGCGCACCCGCAACAATTTCTGATGCTGAAGCAGATCCCTGATTCACCAGTACGACTATCGGTGCTCCTTCCAGAATATCACCGTCATGAGCAGTTTCTGTCATTTTCGCATCACTGACACGTCCATCAGTTGCAACAATTTTCCCCTCCTTGAGAAACAGATCAGAAACCCCCACTGCAGCACCCAATATTCCCCCGGGATTATTTCTCAGATCCAGAATCAGACCGCTTAATTTCCCCTTATTTAACTTTTCCAGCTGACGGATAGCCTTTTTTGCTGCAAGTGTCGTATTGGACTGAAAAGAGACGATACGCAAATAGCCAAAGCCCGGTGCCAGTAGCCGCTGCTTCACACTTTTAATTTTAATGATATCTCTCACTATTCTGATTTTCAGCGGCTTACTTTCTCCCTCTCTGACAATGGTCAATACAATAGGCTCCCCGACTTTTCCACGCATAATCTTGACGGCATCGTTCAAGCTTTTACCTTTAACATGCTCATCATTCAGACGAATAATCAAATCTCCCGCTTCCACCCCAGCCCGTTGGGCCGGGGTATCATCAATAGGTGCAATTACTTTGACAAAGCCATTTTCCATACCAACTTCGATCCCAAGACCACCAAATTTCCCACTCGTATCGACTTGCAGCTCCTTGAACTCTTCGGTGTCCAGGTAGGCCGAATGTGGATCAAGCCCTGCCAGCATTCCCCTGATAGCGTCGATAATCAGTTTTTCATCATCCACCTCTTCCACATAATCCCGCTTAATGCGTGCCATGACTTCAGCAAATTTTTTTAACTGGGCAATAGGGATTTTCTGGCTTGTTGTATCCTCATCCAACTGGAAAGCAAAGACACTATATGAAAAACTCATTAACAGTATCAGGATAGTGCTTAATATCGTATTTTTTATTCTTTTCATGAATCTCTTACCTTACAGCTTCTTTACTTACATGCCATTTTATCAGCGACACCATTTTGCCGGGTTCCGGGGGGATGCGCCTTTTCGTATCTCAAAATATAAGGCATTTCTCTGTTGCCCACCGGAATTACCAACGGCAGCAATAACTGCGCCACCTTTCACTACTTGTCCTGACCGAACGTAAACCGCCCTGTTATAACCATAGAGACTCCGGTAATTATTATCATGCCGAATAATGACCAGGTAACCGTAGCCTGTGAACCAGCCAGCAAACTCTACCTTGCCCTCAGCAATGGCCCGTACCTTTTGTCCCCCACGAGCCGCGATGACGGTTCCTTTCCAACGCTGTTTTTCGTTTCTTTTCTCACCGTATGAATGAAGAATTTTGCCTTTCACTGGCCAGGACAGCTTTCCCCGCAGTGATGAGAATCTTTTATTCGCATAAAACGTTGAAGAGCTAACCTGTTTGGACTGTTTCTTCTGCTGTTTTTTTGCTGGTTTCTTTCCTTTATTTTCCTGTTTTTTCTGCTTTACTTCTGGCTCGACACGTGCGGTCTGTGCGACCAGGCGCTCTATCTTGCTTTGTAGTTTGGCTTCCTTCCGCTTTAGCTCACGCAGTTGCTGTTTTTTCTTTTTTACTCTTTTATTACTTTTTTTGAAGGCACGCTCACGCTGCTCAAGTATTTGCTGACTCGCTTTTTTTTCCTTCAGGAGGTTTGCCTGCAAATGCTGCAACCTGGTTTTATTTTTTTTAACTCGTTGTGTCACTTCAAGAAGTTGCTGAAGTGTAGCCTTGATTCCCTGTATTTTTTTTATCCGACTCCTGTTCAGGTACTCAAAATACTTTACCGTTCGACCTATATCTGAAGGGTCATCTTGCTTCAATAACATGCGTAGGTGTGATTGTTCTCCTGCACTATAAAGCGCCTGCATTTGCTGGGATAAGCCTTTTTTCTGTAGTTTTAACTCTGCTTCCAGAACCTTTTTTTCGGTATTGGCCTGATCCAGGCGTTTAACAACCTGTTTGATTTTTTTTTCGATAGCGTATGCCTTCCGGGTTTGCTCTCCCAGCTTCTGCTCTAAGGTTCTTACTTCTGCTCTCAGCGCCGCAGCTTTTCTCTCTTCCCGGCTAAGCCGACTGTCTAGCACCTTGATATCTTTCTGGATCTGTTGTCGACTGGATAAATTATCAGCCTTCACACTAATACTCAACAAACAAAAAAATAACAAGAGCCCTGTTAACTGCCCCCCCATTAATGAATTCCTGAATGCCTGAGTAGTGCGCCGATATCTGGCTCCCTACCTCTATACTGGATAAATGACTCCCGCGCAGGTCGGGATCCCCCTTTTTCAAGAATTTCAGTCAAAAACTGTCGTGCCGTTGATTGATTAAACAAACCTGTTTCTTCAAACTTTCCAAACGCATCTGCTGATAATACTTCGGCCCATAGATAGCTATAATATCCTGCAGCGTAACCACCCGAAAAAATATGTGAAAAAGAATTCTGAAAACGGTTAAAAGAGGGTACGGGTAGTAAAGTGGTTTGCTGGCGAACACTTTTCAATATATCACTGATTTCCTGGTATTTTTTAACCTCTCCATAGGTATGTAAATACATATCAAACAGGGCAAACTCTAGTTGTCTCAACATTGATAGGGCACTATTAAAGTGTCTGGTTTTCAACATCTTTTGGTAAAGCTCATCTGGCAAGGGGGTACCGCTTTCATAGTGTCTGGCAAATAAATCCAGAGAAGCTTTTTCCCAGCACCAGTTTTCCATAAACTGGCTAGGTAGTTCAACCGCATCCCACTCGACCCCATTGATGCCAGAGACATCCAGGTAATCAGCCTGAGTCAGCATATGATGCAACCCATGCCCAAACTCATGAAAAAGTGTAATGACTTCATTGTGTGTAAACAATGCCGGTTTACCGCTTTCGTCAGGTGGTGTTAAATTACAGGTTAGATAAGCAACGGGCAACTGTCGTTCATTATTCACTTTGAAACGACCACAAAGGGCATCCATCCAGGCACCACCACGCTTGTTTTCCCTGCTGTACAGGTCCAGATAGAAACGTGCCATAGCCTTGCCATTTTTATCCAGTATTTCATACACCTTTACATCAGGGTGCCAGCAGTCTACAGGGTCTTGCTGTAAGCGTACAGAATAGCCATAAAGTCGCTTTACCAAATCAAACAAACCATTGAGCACCTGATCCACACTAAACCAGGGTTTTATTTCTTCTTCTTTATACGCGAATGATACCTGTTTCAGCTTTTCAGCAACGTAGGCTTGATCCCATATTTGCATCGCTGGCAATGATAGTGTATCGGTCGCGAACTGCTTGAGCTCTTTCATTTCCTGCTCAGCCTGGGGTTTCACTTTAGCCAGCAGGCCTGTCAGAAAAGTAATAACCTCATCTGCATTCGCTGCCATTTTCTTATACAGCGATTGTTCTGCATAATGCTCAAATCCCAATAGCTTTGCGCGCTGTGTACGCAAGTTGAGTATTCGCTGCATAGAGAAACTGTTATCGTACTGATGATCATCTGATTGATCAGATGCTCTCGTACAGAAACGGGTATACATTTCTTCACGTAGTGTCGAGTCATCTGCGTAGGTAATAACAGCATGATAAACCGGGTAATCAAGGGTGAGTAACCATCCCTCAAGCCCTTTTTGTCGAGCTGCTGTTTTCAGGGTGCCCAGTGCACTTGGAGGTAAGCCACGCAACTCTGTTTTATCTGTAATCAAACGACTCCAGCCTTGTGTGGCGTCCAGTACATTATCTGAAAAAGCTGATTGTAAACGGGAGAGCTCTGAACTCAGAGCTTTATATCGTTTCTGCTTATCACGCGTTAGATGTATACCTGCCAAGGTAAAATTTTTCATATAGTTGTCATAGACAGCTCGCAGTGCTCCTTTGATATCACCGACCTCCTCCCCAGCGGTTTTCAGGCATCGATAAAGCCCCTGGTGCTGCCCTAGTTCAGTCGAATAAGCACTTAGGAGAGGTAAACAGGCTGTATAGGCTTGTCTTATTTCAGTCGTATTCATTACAGCATTCAGATGTTTGACTGGTGACCATACGCGCTCGAGTCTATTTTCCAACTGTTGCAGTTGCTGGATAATATGGTGCAGGGACTCATGCCTGGAACCACTACCAACTAATTGATTAATATGTTTTTTATTGTCTGTTATAACTTGCTTGAGTGCAGGTACAACCTGCTCCGCCTTGATGCTAGAAAAAACGGGTAAGCTATTTACTTCCCCAACAGCAAGCAATGGATTATTTAAAGTATTCAACCTTATATGTCCAGGTTTTCAACACGCAACGCATTCTCCTCAATAAATTCCCTGCGTGGTTCTACATGGTCACCCATCAAAGTGGTAAATACTTCATCTGTCCCTACTTCATCTTCATAATTAACTTGCATCATGCGCCGGGTTTCTGGATCCATTGTCGTCTCCCACAGCTGTTCCGGATTCATTTCACCCAACCCCTTGTATCGCTGTATATTGACACCACGCTGTGCATCTTTCATTAACCAGTCAACAATCTCACTGAACTTGCCTACAGGGTGGGACTTCTCTCCCCTCTGTATAATAGTATCTGCCTGAACCAGGCCATCTACTTGTTGGTTTAGTATCAGCATTGACTTTAATTCGGGGCTTTGAAAAAATCCTCGTGTAAAAACAACTTCATTATCCACTCCATGCATATGGCGAATGACCTTTATAGCCCACTGGTCGCCTTGATCACTTGATTGACCCTCGGACTCTATTATCTTGCTCTGATAATTTCGAGTCCCATTATACTGTTCATTAAGCGTGCTGCAGACCTTATCCAGCCATGCTTTGGCCTTTTTCTTACTCATTTCACCTTCGAACTTTCTGATTGGCTCAAACAGCATCTCCATCAAGAGATCCTTATCATATTGCCGCGATAATCGACCAACTATTTTTTTCACGGACAGATAATTATTGACGAGTGCATGTAAGGTATCTCCCTGTATATTTTCTTCACCCCGTATATTCAGAACAGCTCCCTGCATCGCAAGCTCAAGTATATAGGCATCTAACTCTGTATCGTCTTTCACGTATTTTTCTTGCTTGCCTTTTTTTACTTTGTATAGTGGAGGCTGAGCAATGTAGATATGCCCTCTTTCTACTAACTCTGGCATTTGTCTGAAGAAAAACGTCAATAAGAGTGCGCGAATATGAGAGCCATCAACATCAGCATCGGTCATGATAATGATACGATGATAACGCAGTTTGTCCGGATCATATTCTTCCCTACCAATACCGCAACCCAGTGCAGTGATCAAGGTACCTACTTCTGCAGAGGCAAGCATTTTGTCAAAGCGTGCCTTCTCGACATTGAGAATTTTCCCTTTTAACGGAAGAATGGCCTGGGTTCGTCTATCTCGCCCCTGTTTTGCAGAACCACCGGCCGAGTCTCCCTCTACCAGGTATATTTCAGACAGTGCAGGATCTTTCTCCTGACAATCAGCCAGTTTCCCCGGCAAACCCGCTATATCTAGAACACCTTTACGGCGAGTGATCTCCCTGGCTTTTCTGGCAGCTTCTCTGGCCTTGGCTGCTTCAATCATTTTATTAGCAACAATTTTAGCTTCTGCCGGATTTTCCTGTAAAAACTCTGATAGCTTTTCAGACATCGCGGACTCAACAACCGTTTTTACTTCAGATGAAACCAGTTTATCTTTCGTCTGAGATGAAAACTTTGGGTCAGGAACTTTGACAGAAAGTACAGCCGTTAACCCCTCTCTTGCATCATCACCTGTCGCTGTAATTTTGGCTTTTTTTGCAAGACCTTCCGCTTCAATATACCTGTTCAATGTGCGTGTGAGCGCCGCTCTAAAGCCCGCGAGGTGGGCCCCCCCATCTTTTTGAGGGATATTATTAGTGAAGCAATATACACTTTCCTGGTAAGAATTATTCCACTGCAATGCGACCTCTACACCCACACCGTCTCTCTCCCCTATCAGGTTAATGACTGTCGGATGTATAGCTTCTTTTTTTCGATTAAGATGTTCAACGAAAGCTCGTATTCCACCCTCATACTCAAAGGTAGCGCTCTCTCCATCACCGCGTTTGTCTGTTAGCTCAATTCGTACACCTGAATTAAGAAAGGATAATTCACGTAGCCGTTTGGCTAGTATGTCATAGTGGTATTCCGTTATCGCGAAAATATCTGCACTTGGGGAAAATCGAATAGTCGTACCCGATTCACTTGTCTCACCTATTTCTTTTAAATCACTTTCTGGCTCACCCAGATGATAAGACTGGTAATAGACTTTCCCATTCCGTTTTACAGTTAGCTCTAGCTTATCCGACAATGCATTTACGACAGAAACTCCGACTCCATGCAAACCACCCGAAACCTTGTACGAATTATCGTCAAACTTACCACCTGCATGTAATACCGTCATAATTACTTCTGCAGCAGACTTCCCCTCTTCTTCATGATAATCCACAGGAATACCACGCCCATCATCAGTAACAGACACGGAGTTATCATCATGAATAATGACCTGTATCCTCGAGCAATGCCCTGCTAGTGCCTCATCTATAGAGTTGTCCACTACCTCAAAAACCATGTGGTGCAAGCCGGTGCCATCATCCGTATCACCAATGTACATACCAGGTCTTTTCCGCACAGCTTCAAGCCCCTTAAGAACTTTAATATTGCTAGAGTCGTATTGTTCAGTCATAGGTTTCCTAATTTATTAGCCGTCTAAAAGCACGGGAAATTGTACCACATTATAACCCAACACATCCTTTAAACCTTTATAGCCTGCATGTGTGTAATTAACCCTGTCTCCATACAGATTTAATGTTTCACGTGGAACAGACAGTCTACCTTTTCCGTGTGAAGTTTCCTTGTTCCACGTGAAACATCGCAGCCTGGGTATCTGTTTGATCTATGGGTTCTGTACTTGTGATAAACAGTTGTCTTTCCAACTCGTTCACAAACCTCAGGAGTTTTTTATAGTTACTATGATCTATTTCAGCAGAGAGATCATCTATAGCAATAATCCCTCTGGGCTGGATTGTCAGGCTTTGAGCTACATGTAAAAGAAGGGATATGATTTTGTTTTGCCCTCGTGAGGCAGAGGTTGCTGCAGGTTTGCTTTTCAAGGTGATGGTTAAATCGGCAGCATGGATTCCACTCGTTGTTCGGCCTCTTTTTTTATCTAGATGTTTTTTCCTTTCGTAAAACTGTATAAGGGATTCTGCTTCGAGTATCTGGGAGGAAGGAAAGCCTGTTGTTAAAGTCACCTCTGGTATATAGCTATAAAGAAAAGAGGGAGTGGTTTCATGCAATGTGTGCTTGAATTGGGCTAGTGCAGCTTTTCTGAAGTTATATATTGGTTCCTGTAACTGACAAAGCTCGGTGGTTAGATGCTCTATCGCATAATGAAGATCTGGGTGTTTTAATGCCGCATTACGTTGCTTGAGTAAATGATTATACCTCTTCCATAGTGTGTGAAATTCAGGGTATAGATAGAATGCAATCCAGTCAATGAATCGCCGTCTCCGGGAAGATCCTTCTGTAATGACCTGATACGATAGAGGGTGTACTATTGTTACAGGTAGTATTTTACTGAGTCTTGCCTGTGTTTTTATTCTTTTCCGGTTTACCCGAATCTGTGTTTTATGCGGCTGTTTCTCTATTCCTATCCGGGTATCACCTGTGCTGTCACTATTTATGTTTGCACTGACCAGTAACGCTTTTTTTTCGTATTGTATGACTTCGCTTATTCGGGAGGTTCTAAAGGAGCGACCGTATCCCAGAACAGAGAGGGCTTCTATAAAACTGGTTTTACCCGAGCCATTACTTCCCGTTATCAGGTTTACATGTGGGCTAAATTCCAGGTTCGCCTTTTTGATATTCCGGCAATGCTGAATCGTTAATTCAAGTAGCCTCATGCACTTTCATTTATCATTCTATAACCGAACAGGCATAACCACACTTATGCTTTCAGGGTTATCAGGGCTAGTGATTAAGCTGCTGGATTCTACATTATTTAATGCAAAGGTAATGCTATCGCCTGATAAATTATTAATAGCGTCCAGTAAGTAGCTAACATTAAAACCTACTTCAAAATCATCACCGCTGTAATTCAGATCTATTGTTTCTTCTGCAGTTTCTCTTTCTGGATTATTGGAGCGGATCGTTAAAGTACCTTCGCTTAGCTTCAGCAAAACACCACGGAACTTGTCATTGGAGAGTATCGCAACCCTGGAAAGGGATTCTTTGATCTGTGCACGATCCAGCTCAATCGTGTGTTTAGTGTTCGCTGGTATTGCAGCCTCATAATCTGGATATTTTCCATCTATTAATTTAGAGGTGAATCGCACATTTTCTTTTTGCAAGCGAATATGATTATCACTAATTTGAAGTTCTATCTCCTGTTCGCTCTTTTCTGACAGCAATCGTGCTAATTCATGAACTCCTTTCCTTGGAATTATAATACTGAGGTTACTATCAGTACTGATGTCCGTAATAGCTACACTGCAACACGCTAAGCGATGTCCATCTGTCGCGACTGTTGTTATTCGTCCATCCTGTTGCGTGAGGAGCATGCCATTTAAATAATACCTCACGTCATGCTGAGCCATGGCATAACCTGTTTGTGATATCACATTCGAAAACAGTGCTTCTTTAAGACGTATGCTATGGTCAAAGGAGATAGAGTCTAACACTGGGAAGTCATCTGGAGGCAATGTGGATAGCTTAAATATACTTCTCATACTGACAAGCGTGAGTGTGTTTCCTGTCAGCTCAAGTTCCAGCAGGCTATCTTGAGGAAGTGACTTGCATATATCAAGCAGTTTTTTGGCTGGTGCAGTGACAGATCCGTACTTTTCTATCCCAGTATTATCGATATACCCTGATATCTCAGTATCCAGGTCTGTTCCTGTTAGACGCAAGCCTTTTTCAGAGGCTGATATAAGTAAATTCGACAGGACGGGAGAGGTGGATTTATTTTCGAGTACACCTTGTGTTTTTTCCAGCACTGGTAACAGTGATTCCCGGTTGATAGTTAGCTTCATAATTAACTTTTTATATATGATAGTAGTAGTAATAGGTTGATGCTGATACTGTGTGTAACTCACTATGTTAGCGATACACTTACCTTTTTTTTCCTTTCATACAGGTTTTTTTGGTGTATAAGTGTAATGCTTGTTGTGCATGTCCTGTGTATAACTTGGTGTTTGAATATTATCCCTCTTTTTTCCACAGTTTATAACGTTCTTTGTGTACAGCGGTATTGTTGCTCTTGCTTGCGTGCTTATTACGTGGTTAATGAGCGTCTCAGTATTCTATATGCCTCTTCCATTATAACATCCTCTTTTACCTGTTTATTCATAGTCTTATGTGCATGTAGAACTGTGGTATGGTCTCTGTTTCCGAAATATTTACCTATCTCGGGAAGGCTATGTTGGGTGAGCTGTTTGGATAGATACATCGCAAGTTGACGGGGCCGGGTAACTGCCCGTGCACGGCTTTTGGATTCCAGATCTGAGACTCTAATATTAAAGTAGTCAGCAACACCCTTTTTTATGGTGGGGATTGTTACCATCTTGTCCTGACTAGCGAGCTGGTCACGTAGTGCTTCCTGTACGAAGTCCAGGGATATGTCTGTCTGGTTTCGGAAGTTCACTGTGGCGATGAGTTTGCGTAATGCACCTTCCAGATCCCGGATGTTGGATTTGAAGCGTTGGGCAATAAAAAAAGCAACATCATTGGGAAGTAGTAAGCCGGATTCCTCTCCTTTTTTACGTAATATAGCGACACGAGTTTCCAGATCAGGGGGTTCTATAGCAACACTTAGCCCCCAGCTGAAGCGTGATTTTAATCGGGCATCTATACCTTCGACATCGCGTGGGAAACGGTCGCTGGTTAATATTATCTGCTTGTTGCCTTCCAGCAGAGCATTGAAGGTATGAAAAAACTCCTCCATAGTACGTTCTTTATTGGCAAAAAACTGAATATCGTCAATCAGCAGGGCATCGACTGACCGGTAATATTGTTTGAACTTTTCCATTCTGTTGGTACGTAAGGCGGATACCATATCATTAACGAAAGCTTCTGAATGGAGGTAGACGACCGTGGCATCAGGGGTATTGCTTAATATATGATTACCTACGGCATGCATTAGGTGTGTTTTTCCAAGACCCACACCTCCATAAATGAAAAGAGGATTATATGAATGTCCTGGATTATCCCCTATCTGCATTGATGCTGCACGTGCCAGCTGATTGGACTTCCCTTCTACGAAGTTATCAAAGACCATTTTTCGATTGAGTGAGTTGGTAAATTTCCCCTGTTTTTCTGGGGGGATAAGAGGCTCTTTTTGTTGGTCTGGCAGTGGTTGGGGGGGATGTTTTTCTGATGTTCCGTTAACAGCTGTTTGGGTGTTCATCACTTCTGTGCCTATTTGCAATATGACATCGTACTCATGGTTGCCACTGAGTTGACGCGCATGTTCGACGATAAGTGGGATATACTGCTCGTGGACATGTTGTAGTACTAATGGATTGGGAGCCAGCAAATAAAGGCCATGTGTTTTTTCACGTGCATGTAGAGGTAATAGCCAGGTATTTATATCAGAGTCAGAGAGTTGCCTCTCTAAGCGTTTTAGACACTCAGACCAGAGCATAGAAAGTTACCTTGAAAAATACAAATGGGGGGAACAAGTATAGCGTATAATAGCCATCTGGATATAGTTTTCAGGGTCGATTTATTAATATTTAATCACCTGCTTAACGAAAATTCTCTCTAAAATATCAATAAGATAAATACTATCCGTTGGTTAGGGAAATGAGTTAAGAGTTCGCTAGAAAAAAACCTTGTGAGTGATCAATTAACGGTGACTAAAATAAAAACAAGTGATGGAAAGGCATAATATATGTTTACTCTTATGGATGTATTTATGCATAAATTTAGTCAGAAAAAGGTACTTTGGCTGACAGGTTTGTTACTGATAGTTGCTTCGATTATTGCGTTTCAGACAGGTGGGCAGGTAGAGGATAACTCGCCGCATGCGGAACAGCAATGGCATCACCTGCTCAAGCAAAAAGACAGCATTCGTTTACACTGGTTGCGTACTCTTAATCCCTTTATCCGTAAAACCGAAGGAGGGTTGGTATGGAATAATAAGCGTCAGCAAGGCGTGATGCGCTTCGTCAATTTACCACGTGCAAAAACGGAGCAAAACTATCACCTCTGGATCTATGACTTATACCAGCCACAGGAAAAGCCGGTATCTGCAAGTGTTTTCCGTCTTAAAAAGGGAACCGGGAATAGCTATTATGTTGCTTTTGAACCAGAGAAACCGGTACGCTCACCCTATAAGTTTCTGCTAACATTGGAAAATGAGGGTGATGAGCGTTTTTCCAAATCACAAAGTTTGCTGTTAGCTCAACCTTAAAACGGAAGCCTACTGAACAGGTAGTCGGGATCGCAGCTCCTCTTTATCGTACCACCACTCCCCTTCGACAATAGCTTCCAGTATTTGAGCCATGCGAGGCAGGAATTTTTCAGGATCATTCAGTTCCAGTTTCATCATCCAGCCATTCATCTGTGACTGATCCTTGACGTTACTATGACGCTCAGCCACTTTACTTAACATGCTGCTGGTAAGGAACATGGTGCTTTCCCGTTTTTCATCTTGCAGTCGCAGGTCCGCTATATAATGAGCTGTTGCTGCTGCAACGGCAGCACCATCGGAGGTAGCGGGTGTATCTTCGATGAGATTGTTCAGCATGATAATGGAAAGCTCCGGGTCAATTGGATACGTCACAGCCAGCCACAAGCCATTCCCCAGTGCTGTAACAGCAGCGGGAAGTTCAGTTCGATAGAGTGTGTCGCTGGCACGCACGGCGCCCTCCCATTCACTTTGCTCCATAAAGAGGAGAAAGGATTCCTTGGCATATCCCCAGGCTGCTTCAGGCATTCCCGGTTCAGCAATTTCCAGCATTATATCGGCAACTTCCAGCTGAAGTTCTGCCCGCTCAAGTGGTGGCGTATCCAGTTTCATTTGTTGAAGCAGTGCTTGCTTCTCTTGCAGCGTCTGGGCAAGAAACTGTCTGGTTTCTTCAGCTGCTGTGAATTCAATAGGTGTATGGTCTGTCATGAAGATGTCCGTAGTGATCGTAAAAAGGTAGTCGGGTTAATTAGATTCCACTTCAATGAGGACTTGTTTATCCTGGATAATTGTTTTATAGGTGGTCAGGCTGGTTTCAGCCGGCTCAGCAGTGGCGGCACCGGTGATGACATTGAAGCGACCACCATGCAACGAGCATTCCACTTCGTTACCTTTCAGGCAGCCGAGGTAGAGTGAAGCATCTTCGTGTGTGCATATATCATCCACGGTATAAAAAGCACCATCGACATTGCAGACTAATAGTGTCTTGCCAGCGGCAGTGATACGCTTCATCTTTCCGGGTTTGATATCGTCCGTCGTACCTATAATGATCAGTGAGGTTTTAGGAGAATGTTCAGTCATAAAAATCCTGTTAAAAAGGTCTGGATTATAGGCTACGGAGATATAGGCCGTAGAGTCGCTGACTTATACCAGATACGTGGCGTTCAAACCAGTATCACTGTTCGCAGTAAGGAATCCTGCCAGGCTGCAAGAAAAAAGCATCACTTACACACCGTACGTCTGGATCTGGATGAAGGTGATTTGACAGCACTCGTACGTTTACGAAATGACAGGCTGCAGGGTGTCACAGATATTTTTTACTTTGTACCTCCTCCCCGGCAGGGGAAAAAAGACTATCGTCTTTCTCGGTTTTTGGAAGTGCTAGGAGCTATTCCTCAGCGTATCGTCTTGATTAGCACAACGGGTGTGTACGGTGATTGTAAGGGCTGTTGGGTGGATGAAACGCAGCCACTTGCGCCTCGGGTCGAGAGAGCCTGGCGCAGAGTGGATGCAGAACGACAGTTACAAGCCTGGGCCAAAGAACATCAGCGGGAATATATTATTTTACGGGTTCCAGGGATATATGCCGCAGACCGTTTGCCATTAGCCCGGATAAAAAAAGGCTGGCCTGTAGTCAATGAAGCCGAATCACCCTGGACCAACCGTATTCATGCTGATGATTTGGCAATGGCTTGCTATTTATCTATGAACTCCACCGAGCAGAATGAAATTTTCAATATCAGTGATGGTAACCCCTCCACAATGACAGCTTACTTTAACCAGGTAGCAGATGCTGTTGGTTTGCCTCGTCCACCACAAATCAGTTTACATCAGGCACAAGAACAACTTAGCCGGGGTATGCTTAGCTATATCAAGGAGTCGCGTAAAATCAACAATCAAAAAATGCTGGACAGGTTAGGTATTTCATTACGCTACCCTTGTCTGGATGATGGGCTAAAAGCGCTAGGGGGTGATTTCCCCTAATGTTTGTTTTAGTAATGCTTGAAAAATTTAAGCATCACCCCATTATTTAGCCATTTCCAGTATCACGAGCCAAGCCACAATTATACTGGCAGATATCCAAAATGGCATGTGGCAAGTGGCTAGTACTCCTTAAAATCAGGAAGAACAGGATGAGATATTATGACTAAAGTAAAAAAGAAAGATACCAAAAATGGTAAAGAAACCATGCAGTTTCAGACAGAGGTTGATCAACTATTACATTTGATGATTCACTCTCTGTATTCGAATAAGGAAATTTTCCTCCGGGAGTTAATATCCAATGCTGCAGATGCTTGTGACAAGCTTCGTTTCGAAGCGCTTTCCGAAGAGTCACTCTATGAAGGGGACAGTGATCTGAGGATAGAAATTGAAGCAGATGAGAAAGCCGGCACAATCACGATCAGGGATAACGGTATTGGGATGAGTCGCGACGAAGTCGTTACCAATATTGGTACCATTGCCAAATCAGGAACCAAGGAGTTTATTCAGAAGCTGAGTGAAGAACAGAGTAAAGACTCGAATATGATCGGCCAGTTTGGTGTAGGGTTCTATTCTTCTTTTATTGTCGCGGACAAGGTGACAGTAATAACACGTCGCGCAGGTGAAGAAGCTACGGCAGGGACTCGTTGGGAGTCAGACGGGCAATCAGGTTATACTATCGAAGCAACAGAAAAAACAGCGCGTGGTACTGAAATCATTCTGCACCTGAAAGAGGAAGAAAAGTCATTGGCCAATGACTGGCAGATTCGCAGCATTATCGCCAAATACTCGGATCATATCTCGGTTCCCATTAAAATGCATAAACAGGATGAAGAGGGTAAGGCGACAGATGAGTGGGAGGTAGTTAACAAGGCCAGTGCCCTGTGGCGGCGTCCCAGGAATGAAATCAAGGATGAGGAGTATAAGGAATTTTACAAGCATGTTGCCCATGACTGGCAGGATCCTTTAGCCTGGGTACATAATCGGGTTGAAGGCAAACTGGAGTATACCTCCCTTTTATATATACCCTCCAAGGCACCTATGGATTTGTGGGATGCCCAGGCAAAAATAACAGGAATCAAATTATATGTGCAGCGCGTCTTTATTATGGATGACTCTGAACATTTGATGCCACGATACCTGCGCTTTGTCAAAGGCGTACTGGACTCCAACGACCTGCCGTTGAATGTTTCACGAGAGATTTTGCAAAGTAATCGCGTGATTGACAGTATGCGTAAATCTTCCACCAAGAAAATATTGGGGTTACTACAGAACATTGCCAACAATGATCAGGAGAAGTATCAGATATTCTGGAATGAATTTGGTAATGTGCTGAAAGAAGGGCCAGGTGAGGATATTGCCAATAAGGAAGCGATCGCAAAACTGTTACGTTTTTCATCGACACACAATGATAGTGAAACGCAGGATATTTCCTTGCAAGATTATGTTTCACGGATGAAAGAAGGTCAGGAAAAAATCTACTATATTACGGCAGACTCATTCTCTGCGGCTAAAAACAGTCCACATCTGGAAGTCTTTCGCAAGAAAGGTCTGGAAGTATTATTACTACATGACCGTGTAGACGAATGGCTAGTGAGTCACTTGCATGAATTCGATGGTAAAGCCTTACAATCAGTTGCCAAGGGCGAGCTGGACTTAAGCAAGTTTGATAGTGAAGAAGATAAAGCGGAGCTTAAAAAAGCAGAAAAAGAAGCCCAAAGTATTATCAAGCGGCTAAAGAAAAAACTTGGTGACAAGGTTGAAGATGTCAGGGTATCCCATCGCCTGACAAACTCACCTTCTTGTATCGTGTTGAATGAACAGGATATGGCGCTATATATGCAGCAATTAATGAAGCAGGCAGGGCACGAAATGCCCTCTAACAAGCCGGTACTCGAGATTAACCCGACGCATCCTGTGATCAAACGCATGGAAAAAGAAAAAGATGAGCAGCATTTTTCTGACTGGTCAGATATTTTATTTGATCAGGCCATCCTTGCTGAAGGTGGGCAGTTGGAGGATCCTGCCGGTTTTGTTAGCAAGCTGAATAAGATGATGCTGGATATCCAGTAATCACTCAACTGGTAGCAAACAAACAGAACGGGACTTTTGCACGAAAGATATAGTAATGGATTTAAATGACTTGAATCCCCTACTCCTCTCTATTTCTTAGCAGAAACAGAGGAAACCAGGCTTATTTACCCCGCCATCCTTTCATGTAAAAGTCTCTAAAAATTTATGTAACTACTCACTCACCCTCTATTTTTACCAATAGCTGCCTCACCCTCACCTACAGGGACGATGCAGGTGAAGAGCGATAGCAGGATGTGGAAACTTTGAAAGTGCTCATTTATGTTTATAAACTAGGCGCTTTCGCCTTGCTCACGGACAGCAGGAGGGCAGTTCGAGCTGTTACGGATTATGCTGAGTAGTTACAAACTCAAGAGCAAAACAATGTGTTTTTCCCGTGAGCATTAAAGATGGATGGAGATAGTCCGGTTTCGGCCTGAGGCTACACTAAACTTTTTCTCAAGCTTCTTTCCGCTAACAGAGAGCTGTGCAGTATAGCTGCCGGGCAATAGTGACAGTCGGTGGGTACGTGTCCTGGCCTTAGAGACCACTCGTCCTGAAGCATCATAAACAATCCAGGAGGAGTGTTTTGTCATCAAGGGTTGTTTACCTTTTTCAAACGCACGTAACCATACTTTGGATAAACGCGGCATTTTCACTGTGGTTTCCTTAATAGCACCATTTCTAACAGTAACGACATTTCTGTTGTGGTGTTTGCTGCCGTAAGCGACTTCTACGGTATATTTCCCTGGAGGCAGCAAGCTTTTAATGGAACGCCCTTTGGAAGACAGGATGACCTTCCCGGAGCGGTTTTTCACATAAATACGGGTACTCTTATTATTGGTTTTACTTTGAGTGCCGGTATAGACCTTAAGCAATCCTGCTTTTACCGGGATTGAAAAAGACTGGATATTATTCCTGTTTTTGCGAACACGGATAATTTTATGTTGCGTATATTTACCAATTCTCAAGCTAACCCGATATTTACCAGGAGGGAGCGTTGAGGTAGAAACCTTGCCGCGAGTATATTCGGTTTTCCTCCCACTCAGGCTTTTGATTGTCCACTTAACATCGTAGTTAGCAATACCCAGCTTTCGGGGAAATCTGGATATTAACCGTACTTTGTTAGAGTTTCGGGGAGTAAATTTGAGCCGGGTGTTACCTTTTAGGCGATTGCTGGAATAATACCCTCCGAGTGTTTTATGGGGAGAGCTTTTCAGGTTCCGGGTATTATATAATAATCGCGTGGCTTCTTGAGCCATAGTAGTTGGGGCTGTCTGTGCATGAGCAGTGAGTGGTAATAACCATGATGCTGACAGAATAAACGCCACTAGCGTATGAAACAATCCTTTTTTCATAACGAACCTTCCCAGGTAAAATATTACGAGCCGACACTAAAGCCCTTTCCTTGGGCTAATTGTAGTTAATACTGATAATAATATCACTATTAATTTATTTATAGACTTTATCAATAGAATAGATAGAAACAAGACCAGTTTATTAACCCAGTTTAAGCTACAAAATTAGGAAGGAGTGGGATCTTGAGGAGCTGAGATCGAGTCATTTGTGAGGCCTGGACGGTTAGCACTTTTGCTCGATCAGGTTATTATTTTCCAGTACAGATAATAATATATCCACCCGTTTTTTTATATTGTTTTTTTTATGGTGTTGATTAAAAAACAAATATTTTCTTTTAGTGTTATTATTATGTGATAATAAAAAAATAGTTTTGTCAATTAGCTCCTGTCTGTGAGTACCGTGATAAATAAGTTCTAGTGCAGTCATACTTAACTTATCTATATCAATAGCTTGCTGGAGAGGAGTGGGGATGAACCCCTGTGTTTTTGCATACTCAAAACTGAGTCGAGATATAAAAACAGGCTTTTCCCAGTCTATATCAGTCCTGCTACTAGCAGTTGTATCAAGACTGATCCAGTCATTATTCACCAAAAAATAAAACTCCTGATAAAAAGGCTGAATATGATCCAGGAACGGCATCCCCTTGTGGTTCGCAACATGTTGACAGGATTGTTGCAGCAGATCCATGTAGTGAATCGAAGCAGGGTAAGCGTGAGATAAAATATGCACAGCAGCTTTGGTGACAGGGTGTGATAGTTTGATAAAAGTACCCGGATCTTTACCCTGATAGAATTGACAGGTTCTATCACTATTAAAGGCAGGTTTACGCTTGCTGTAAAGTTTTGCCCGGTAAGCTATACCTGTCATATGCTCAGGAGAGAAGCTCTGGCGGATAGACTGGTGCTTATGACATAACAGGCTGCGACGGAAGCGTTGGTTAATCATAAAATCCATATATTGAAGTCGCTTGATACGGTGATCAAATTTATCCAGAAAGGCGTTACGCTGTTCGCCAAGTAAAACTGTATTGTCAAAGGCCTGTAAGGCATCTGTAAGATATTGCAGGCCATTTCTGTCAGCCAGTTTTACAAAATCAGACAGATATAAGGGGTGATTGTTGGTTTCCAGAAACTCGTGATACAGGTATTTTTCCGGATGTCTTTCAAGGGCTGCCAGACGCCGGGTGTAGTAGGTTGAAAGTTCATTATCCGCAGTGTTGAAAAAGTCCTTAAAGTACTGGATAGCAGCAGGGATTCTACGTATTTCTTTGTTTGGATCAGGACTGTTTCCAGTATCTGAGCAGTGAAGTAGCAGGGCATCCCGAAGTACCATTTGTGCATGCCATCCAGGGTAGGTGTTGTAACTGATATAGATCATACCCTGATCACTTAACAGTGCGTGTGTTTTCTCCAAAATTGTTTGTTGTAGCTCCGGTGTAACCCAGGAGAAGACACCATGCAGCAGAATATAGTCAAACCTGTCCTGTTTTTCTGTATTCAGTTGGGCAATATCTTGCGTGTGTAGCTCAATATTATTCAGTGCGAGACGCTCTATCATTTTCTGACCCGTGCGGATTTGTCGTCCGGACAGGTCAATACCCACAAACTGGCTTCTGGGGTAATACCAGGCCATGGGAATAATATTATTACCCTCTGCACAGCCAATTTCCAGTACCCGGCAGTTATCCGGGCTAACTGTCTCTAGTCCGTACAACCTGCCAAGTGCTGCAAGGTGGGGCAGGTAGGTATAGGAGACAGGCAGTGACTCGTAGGGAATCGTATTGTAACTACTCATATTGTCAATCCAGATTAGAGGATCTTGTGATCATCTTGGGCTAAATGATTTTTACCAGTATAATCCGAAACATGAATTCATTTATAAAAAGCCTTAAAAGCTTTACTATCCTCCCCTGCTTTGTCGTATCCTGGTTTTGTATCGTAATATTGTTGGGGCTTAACGGGTAAGGTTATGGCAACCTATGCAATAGGAGATATTCAGGGCTGCTACAGTGCGTTGATGAGGCTGCTGGATAAACTGGCCTTTGATCCAGCTGAGGACAGGTTGTGGTTGGCCGGTGACCTGGTTAGTCGGGGTGAAGACTCGTTATCCGTTTTACGTTTACTGAAACAGCTGGACAAAACGGTTGACTGTGTGCTGGGGAATCACGATATTTCATTGCTTGCCATGCATTATGGCGTATTAAAGCCCCACCCTTCCCTGTTGTCCCTGCTTAATGCACCGGATCGGGAGGAACTCATTATCTGGCTATCATCACAACCCCTGATTCAGGTTGATGAGGCAAAAAAGCTGTGTCTGGTACATGCCGGTTTACCACCTAAGTGGAAGGTTTCTGCTGCACAGCGCTATTCACAGGAGATTCAGCAACAGTTACAATCACCCTGTGCCGGGCAGTGGTTGGCACGTGTCTATGGAGATCAGCCCAAAAAATGGAAAAAGTCCTTAACAGGAGATGACCGGCACCGGTATATACTCAATGCGTTCACGCGCATGCGTTTTTTGGAAAAAGATGGAGCGTTGACTTTTAGAAGCAAACAGTCGCCCAAGTTTCACAAAAGACACATTCCCTGGTTTGCTTACAAAAAAAGGAAAAATACGAACTATACGATTTTATTTGGTCACTGGGCAAGTCTGGGCTTTTACCAGGGAAATAATGTAATAGGTCTGGATACGGGTTGTGTCTGGGGAAATGCTTTAAGTGCGATCAAGCTGGATGATATTAATCACAATGAACAACTTGTCGCGGTTTCCTGCAAAGATGCAGGAAAGCAGGCAGATGAAGTAAATGATAGGGCAATACGGTAATGGCAGACGAGAGCAAACCCGTGTCTTTAATGGGTACAATACATATTCCTATCAAAGTACAGGGCAAGGAAACGGAGTTTCATTGTCAGATTTCTGCGCCGGGACCAATGGCACCGGTGGAGGATCTGGAAAAGGCATTGAAAATAAACCGTGATCTTTTGAATGAGTCACAAAAAGATATGGTTGATAACTTGAAGAAAGATTATTTTGAACGCGATCCTCCCTGGTTGCTAAATTATGAGGGGCCAGTACAAAATGCCCTGGTGGCACGATTTAATATTAATGTCCTTATCCCCTTGATTAACATTAAAGGTGGGAAGGAAAAATTCAGCAAAATGGAGTCATGGCCAGTAAAAAAGCATATTGAAAAGATGCTGGTAAAGGCGGAAAAAGCAGCACTGGAGGATCAGATTAAACGTGCAGCACCGTTCCATTACGCTTTTGCTATTTCAATGGTGGTAGCGGCTTTTGTGATTCTTTATGTAACGATTACCTGACCTTCATTGCCCGATCACGTGCTTCTTTAGCGTCAGTAAAAGTAGCCAAAATGGCATCAGCTTCTTCGTTTTGTATGGCTGCTTTTAGTTGGGACAGGCTCGCCTCAAATGCATCCACCCTGTCCAGAATCGCTGTTTTGTTTTGCAGGCAGATATCCCGCCACATGACAGGGTCACTCGAAGCAATTCGAGTAAAATCTTCGAAGCCACCAGCGGCATAGTCAAAAATATTTTCGGTAATGGATGAATTGGCCAGGGTTGAAACCAGCTGAAAGGCAAGGATATGTGGCAGGTGACTTGTTGCTGCCAGTACCTGGTCATGTTCCTGTACGCCCAGCTGGTTAACCTGGGCGCCAGTGGCTTGCCACATTTCAGTAACGGTTGCCAAAGCACGTTTGTCCGTAGTTTGTGTTGGGGTCAAAATAACCTTGCGTTGTTGATAGAGGCTATCAATAGCAGCATCAACACCGCTTTTTTCGCGTCCCGCGATAGGGTGTCCAAGGATAAAACGGGGGGGGAGTTCTCCAAAAACAGCTTCAGCTGCCTGTTTAACACAGGTTTTGGCACTGCCTCCATCCGTCAGAATAGCATCAGGTGGCAGAACATCCCTGATTTGCTCCAGCAGCCCCCGGATTGCCCCCAGGGGAACCGAAAGGAAAATAATATCTGCCTGGTGAATGGCGGTTGCAGGATCTGTTGTGTACTCATCGATAACCCCCAGCGCCCTGGCTTGTTGCAGGTGTGATTCCTGACGGCTACAGCCGATAATGCTATCGCAATAGCCAGCTTTACGTAACGCCATTGCCAGCGAGCCACCGATCAGGCCCACACCAAAGATACACAGGCGTTTAATCACGTTGTAATACCTGTTGCAAGGTATCGATACAGCGTCTGTTTTGCTCTTCCGTACCGATGGTTATTCGCAGGTGATGTGGGAGGTTGTAATTGGCAACAGGGCGTACAATGACACCCTTTCGGAGGAGGGCTTCATAGACAGCACCGGCATCACGTGCCACATCGACACAAATAAAATTACCAACTGAAGGAATAAAGGACCAGTTATTCTGTTGGCAGGCATGCTCCCACTGATGTAGTCCAGCATGATTGACAAGGATGCTCATTTTCAGTTGTTCTTCATCATCCAGTGCTGCAGTGGCGGCAGCTAGTGCCATACTGTTGATATTGAAAGGTTGCCGGATACGATTCAAGAGGTTGGCAATCGCTGGGCTAGAGGCAGCATAGCCGACTCGCAATCCGGCCAGGCCGTAGATCTTTGAAAAGGTTCGCGTCACAATCAGGTTGTCATAATGCTCTAGCCATTGCAGAGTATCGGGGTACTCTTCTTCAGTCACATATTCAAAGTAGGCTTCATCAACCACGACCACGACCGTATTTGGAACGCGCAACATGAAACGTTCCAGTGCATCAGCCGGTAACCAGGTTCCGGTTGGATTATTAGGGTTGGCAATGAAAATTACCCGGGTTTGTGCGTCAATCAGGGTCAGCATTGCTTCCAGGTCATGCCCGTAGGGCATGGCATGATCCTGACTATTAGCGCTCGCAACCTTTGCTGCTGCACCAACAGCTTGTGTGACGATAGGATAAACTGCAAAGGCATGTTCAGAGAAGATGGCATTTCGCCCCTTGCCCAAAAAACACCGTGCAACCAGGTCAAGCACATCGTTTGAGCCATTGCCCAGTGTTACCTGGTCTTGTTGTAGAGAGAGTCGCTCCGCCAGCTTGTTTTTCAGTATAAAACCACTACCATCCGGGTATAAGTGGAGCGCTTGTAAAGGGTCTTGCAAGGCTCGCAAGGCATTGGAACTGGCTCCGAGAGGGTTTTCATTGGATGCCAGCTTCAGGGTGTCGGTTATTCCCAGCTCACGTTCCAGTTCTTCAATAGGCTTGCCTGGCTGATAAGGATGTAAGCCTTGAATACCCTGCATGGCCAGTGCTGAAAAATCGGTAATTTCCATCATGTAGCAGAGTATCTCAAGAATCAGGTAGTACTGTAAACGCCTTTAGGCGGAGAAACGTGGCATTCTCGAATGGGGAAGGTATATTCGCTGATTCATTGTCGTTGAAATAGAACCTTCTTTTATGTCACTGGCTATTATTTACAGCCGAACCAATAATGGTATTGATGCACCACTCGTTAGTGTGGAGGTGGATATTGGCAATGGCTTGCCAAGCCTGTCCATCGTGGGCTTGCCGGAAACGGCAGTAAAGGAAAGTAAGGACAGGGTACGTGCTGCTATTCTTAATTCCCGGTTTGAGTTTCCCGCCAGGCGTATTACGGTTAACCTGGCACCTGCGGATATCCCCAAAGATGGTGGGCGTTTTGATTTACCTATTGCGTTGGGAATTCTGGCTGCGAGTCAACAAATTCCCATGCAGGGGATACAAGATCATGAATATATAGGGGAATTGTCTTTGGGTGGGCAAGTGAGGACGGTCAAAGGGGTATTGCCCACTGCCTTTGCGGTGAATGCGGCAGGGCGAAGTCTGTTTGTGCCCCAGGGTAATGCCGAAGAAGCTGCATTGATTGGCGAGCTTGTGGTGTACCCTGTTACGCATTTGGGGCAGGTAACAGCGCATTTGCTGGAACTTGAGAAAATTACTCCACAAAGCGGTCAGTTACGCAGACAAGCTGCGAATTATTCGGTGGATATGTGTGATGTTAAAGGGCAACTGCAGGCCAGGCGTGCTTTGGAAATTACCGCAGCAGGTGGTCATAACTTGCTAATGGTCGGGCCACCAGGTACTGGAAAAACGATGCTGGCATCACGCCTGGCAACCATTCTTCCGCCCATGACTGAAGCAGAAGCACTGGAGACTGCGACGATTGCCTCTATCAGTGATCAGGGTTTCTCAGTAAAAAACTGGGGCTTGCGGCCGGTGCGAGATCCTCATCATACGAGCTCTGGTGTTGCTTTGGTAGGTGGTGGGGCTAAAGCACGTCCGGGCGAGGTTTCGCTGGCACACAACGGTGTTTTGTTTCTGGATGAACTGACCGAGTTTGATCGTAAGGTACTGGATGTATTGCGTGAACCTCTGGAGAAGGGTGAAATCAGTATTTCGCGCGCTGCCCGCCAGGCGACTTATCCGGCACGTTTTCAGTTTATTGCCGCTATGAACCCCTGTCCCCAGGGTTATGATTGTGATTTCAGGGATCACTGTCGCTGTACACCCGAACAGCAAAAAAGGCACCGCTCACGGTTATCCGCTCCCTTTCTGGATCGTATTGATTTACAGGTTGAAGTGCCTCGCCTACCTCGACAGGATTTGCAAAGTGGTTCAGCTGGAGAAGGGAGTGCAGTTATTCGGGAGCGGGTTGTTGCGGCAAGGGAACGACAATATTTACGGCAGAGGTGTAGTAATGCTGCACTGGATGGGGCGGCGGTTGATATGCACTGTAAACTGGATGCTACCGGGAGTGCCCTGTTGTCCAGAGCTATGGACAAATTCAGGTTATCTGCGCGTGCTTATCACCGGATCTTAAAAGTGGCTCGCAGTATTTCGGATCTGGCACAAAGCGAGCAGATACAAACCACGCATATTGCAGAGGCGCTGGGATATCGTTCGCTTGCCTTGTTTGAGACAGCAGCACAGAATGAAATCACCTTCAAAGGCCAGGAGCCTTGATCTGTTTCAGAGTTGGCTTATGAGCACAGGCACTATAATGTTTAATTATTCGTCATAAAATGGCGGGGTAGTCGCAGAGAAGCGAACATCATCGATGTAGATGTGTTCCTCTTTACGGGGAGCCCAGTCTTTTCCGTAGCCACCGAAAAAGGATGCAAACTGAAAGCGGCTGATTTTCAGCTTGCTGACATCACGAAAACGCATGTTTTCTTTTGTAAGCACTTTCTTGCCGTCTAGCCAGGTGACAATTTTACCGTCGTACTTGCCGGGTGTGTTGAGTTCAACCAGGGTCTGAACGGTATGCCATACACCACGTTCAATTTCACCTACCACATCGAAATACAACACGTCACCGTATTGTCCTTCCTGATCGGGGTGGTAAACATACTGCACTAATCGGCCTTTTCCGTCCCACATCATGCGTACGCTCCAGCCATCTTTGCCCGTAGGTATCTGCCCACCGGCGTTGCCTTTGCCCCCGGCGATACCTGGCAGCTTGCCTCCCTTGATAAATTCAAAGTCATCGCCAAGTTTAAAACGGTAACCGTAGTACAGTTTCTCCAGCTTGACCCCCAAATTCACAGGCCAGTTAATACATCGTTTGCGCCCTTTGCAACTGGAGATACCCTTGGGGTAGGTGAGTTTTAATGCCCGGCCTGAAAAAGCAATGTCCTCTCCCTCAACCACGGATACCAGATTGCGTCCCATTTGCCACTTCGGTCCTGACCAGTCCAAATATAACTGTAACCAGGTATAGGGCCCCGGCTCATGATTGTCAAAATCAATTAACCAGGTTTCACCTGACTCCAGCGGTGTTTTTCCAAAATCAAAAAGGCTGGCATAGCTATTAGTCGTGGCCAAAAAGGCAAGACCAAAAACTACAGGGATAAAGGCGTGAAGAGTCATTCGGCATGATCCGGTCTATGATTGAAAGTAGCTAAATCCTGATTGACTATGAGAAAGGTTAATCCACGTAGATTCACATGGCCGGATTATACCACTAAAAAAAACAGAAATTGTGGTGTTGCCGGTTCTTCTTGTTTGAGGAACCTCTGTTCAAGTCCCAATCGTTTTCCTGAGGCTGAAATATCGCCATTTTTTCGCTATAAAAGTGACCAATAGAATGACTATTACTCTTTTCTATCAAAAAACTGATGAATTTCATCACACAGGAAATTCGACCGGACTAATCAGAGCCTCCTTAATTAAGAAGAACATGACACTTGTTGTAACAGGGTAGCATTTGTCAGGAACCCGCCAGGTGATGGGAGAATACTGAGAGGTTTTTCAGCAGCAAATCCAGCAGGTTCCTGGCCTTTTATGAAGAAGCCGAAAGGCTAAGTATTAATACTATATCTAACGGTTAGTGACTTCCACAATGCCCTTCTTTCTTACCTTTTTTCGCACCACATTTACCTTCACCTTTATTGGCACCGCATTTGCCTTCTTTAGCGGTGCTCCTGGACGAGCTTGTTGCGGTAGAACCGGTGTCTTTGTAGCTATTACTACATGATACGACACTGGCTGCGAGGGTTGTGGTGACAGCGATGACCAGGAGATCTTTACGTGAAATCATATTTTATTCCTTTGTTGGTTAAGAAAATAGTGTACTTGTATTGTGTGATACAGGTAGCTAACCGGTAGTTACGCAGCGCCCACTGCTTTGGATTCATGGCCTGAGAAATAAAACAGGCAGGTTTTTCAATAACGAATTCGGGGTAGTGTTATTTTCCAGTACATCATGAGCAAGAAACCGATCAAGGCACCACCTACGTGTGCGAAATGAGCAACGCCTCCTCCGAAAATAGAGAAGCCGGTCACTCCTGAAAACAAGTCCAGCGCAATAATGGCAGGAATGAAGTACTTGGCAGCAATAGGTACAGGAAGAAAAATCAGCATCAGCTTGGTGTTGGGAAACAAGAATGCGAAGGCAACAAGTACTCCATAAATCGCGCCGGATGCACCCACCATGGGGGTATGAAAGATTTGATAAAAGCTGCCAAAAGTTTCTTCAGAGATAATTTTGGCGGGATAGCTTGCTGTTTCCAGCATGGAACGAATGATCTCCGGACTGACGCCATTATCAATAAGCTGGGTATAAGTCGCATTAAATTGTACATAATGTATTGCTGTATAGAATATCGCGGCACCCATACCAGAAATGAAATAAAAGAGAAGGAAGCGGGAGCGCCCCCACATTTGTTCCAGCGGGGTACCGAACATCCACAGGGCAAACATATTAAATAATATATGGGCAAAACCGGCATGCATAAACATATGGCTCACGAGTTGCCACAGAGCGAAATGTTCATTTTTCGGAAAATACAGGGCGAGACTGTCGAGCAGTTGTGAGCCCTGGGATTGGCTGGCAAAAAAAACGAGCAGGTTAATGGCGATCAGGCCATTAACGGCAGATAAATAAGGTCGCATAGGAAAGTTGAGCCGGCCTAGTCGTAGAATTTATGATAGCTGCGTTTTCTGCCAGCACGCTGGGTGATGACTCCCTCAATATATTCAATACCCGGAATTTCAAAGGCTGATGCCTGGTACTTCTCATTGGTTGGTGTCAGGATGTAGCGGCCTTCCCTGATTCTGACCTGCCGAAAAATATACTCATCACCCAGGTCTTTGGCGAAAACATAAGAGCCATCTCTGACGACACCGGTTGGGTCAATAATAATAATACAACCCTTGGCAAATTCTGGCTCCATGCTGTCATCAATAACCTGTAAGGCAAAGGGTTCAGATTCAGCACAGCTACCACCATCTCCCATATTGTGTTTAAAGTCGCCTTTTAAAGCGTCCTGAATATTAATCTTGATTTCTTGCATATCATTTAGGCTCATTTTTGCTAAATTCGGTAGCGGCGACGTGTCGCTCCGGTTCATACCAGTGGAGTTTTTCGTGGAGTTTCACCACATTTCCAATAATCGTCAAGGTTGGAGCTCTGACTCCAGATGTTATCACCAGTTCTGGCAGGTTTTCGACGGTGCCAATATGCACCCTCTGATTGCGGGTTGTTCCCTGTTCGATGAGGGCTGCTGGAGTGTTTTTTGGCATACCGTGTGCTTGTAGCTGCTCACTGATGACGCGGATCCCGGTAAGTCCCATATAAAAGACGACGGTATGGTTGGGCTGTACCAGCTGCTCCCAGTTCAGGTTAATGCTACCATCTTTGAGGTGACCTGTGGCAAAACTGCAGGATTGGGCATAATCACGGTGTGTCAGTGGGATGCCAGAATAGGAGGCACAACCGGAAGCCGCTGTAATACCAGGCACAACCTGAAAGGGAATCCCTTCTGCAGCGAGCGTTTCTATCTCTTCTCCACCCCGACCAAAAATAAAGGGATCACCCCCTTTTAGGCGTAATACCCGCTTGCCTTGCGTGGCAAGCTCAACCAGCAGGTCATTAATTTTGTCTTGTGGGACGGCATGATTGTCTTTTTCTTTGCCGACATAAATACGTTCTGCATTACGGTTTGCCATGTCCAGAATGGTTTTGGAAACCAGGCGGTCATAGACCATTACATCAGCCTGTTGCATCAGGCGTACTGCCTTGAAAGTGAGCAAATCCGGATCACCGGGGCCTGCGCCTACCAGGTAGACTTCACCTATGGGTGATTCACCATCACCTTGTTCCAGCAGCTTGTCCAGCAAGTGACGGGCTTCGTCAAGCTGACCGGCATAGACCAGCTCGGCGAAAGGTCCGCGCAAGGCATTTTCCCAGAATTTTTTGCGCTGCTCGGTTGTTTCAAAGCGTGCTTTTACGGCATCACGGTAGGCTTCTGTAATAGCTGCCAGCTGGCCGCAGCTAGAGGGTACTATTGTTTCCAGCTTCATACGTAGCTGTCGAGCCAGTACCGGAGAAGCACCTCCGGTTGAGACGGCGATAGTTACCGGGGAGCGATCTACCACGGAGGGTACAATGTAACTGCAAAGTTCGATGTTGTCGACAACATTGACCAGCGTTTGCTGCTGGTGAGCCAGCTCCGCGATTTGTTTATTTAATTTGGAGTTATCGGTAGCGGCGACCACGATAAAAGCCTGTTGTAGATCGTTATCCTGAAACATGCGTTGCTTGAGAGTGATCGCTCCCTGAGTTGATAGTTGTTGCAGGTAGTCGGTAATGTCGGGAGAAACCAGAGTGACCTGGCTTCCGGCACTGAGCAGGGAATCTACCTTTCTCTCGGCAACCGTACCGCCACCTATTACCAGGGAAGGGCGACCTTTAAGATTTAAAAAAACAGGATAATGTTCCATTAGCTACGCTTCCGTTTTGGACGACTTTTATAATGAACAATGCCCTGCACAATTTCACTGTAGGGGAATTGCTCGATGCTGCCATATTGTGCCAGTGCAGTATTTACTATAGCGAATATGTTGGCCGCTTTTTCCGGCTGTTTGTGCAGGGAGTCTGCAGGGGCTATCTTTTGTTCGGGAAAGAGAATTTTCTGTAGTTGCAAACAGCCCCCTGCCTGTACCTGTAGCTCCTTGTTATGGGGCATGGGGCCTTCAATAGTGACGACCCGGAGTGAGAAGCGCGCTTTTTGTCGCATGGTATTCAGGAATTCAGTACAGCGAGAGAGTGCCGTAGGGGACTGGCAGCCGACAGCCTCTCTGGTTGCGATTAGTTTGCGCTCTTTTTTTTCACAATCACAGCGGCGGTTATTCAGCGCTTTTTCAAACACACAACGGTTATTGTTTACGGCTTTGTATACGGCACGATATTCATCTTCATCCATAGGGGATTATTTTTCCCACTCCATGACGACGCTTTCTTCACGTTTTTCCATTAGTATTTCTTCTGCTGCTAACTGGTTAGATGCGTGGATCATTTTTACCGTCACACCACTATCCAGAGGCAGTTCTTTGCGTAACTCTCGCGCCAGGGCACGAGCGTCTTTGTATTTTTCAAAGGCATCCTGAAAATCCAGGTTCTTGATCAGCTCGGTAGGCTGAGTAATTTTGAAAACATAATAAGGCATCGTAAACCTCTCCAATAGTCAAGTAGCACACCAAAACAGATTATGCCATTAATTGTGCTATCCGTTCTAATATAGGGGTTGTTACAGGCTCCAGTCTGCGGCGCATCACGGATCCTACAGAATCATTGCCTGCAAATATGGGGATTAATGTGTCTTCTCCAAGTTGTGCCAGCATTAAAGTAGCATTAAGCAGTGGCCAGTGTGAGGGTTCGAGTGTATCAAGCACTTCCACTAATGCAGCAGGGCAGTCTTCCTCCTGGCGACAGAGCTGTTCGGCTCGATTGCAAGCTTGCTCAATTTCCCGTACACCAGATGATTCTGGAAAAGGGAGTGAAAAATGTTGTTGAATGGCAACAAACAGTGCGATAACAACATCCTGATCGACAGGCTTTCGTAAGGATTGCTGTAGGGCATAGAGCCATTTTTGTCCATTTGCGGACAACAGGCCACAAAGTTGCTGGGCATAGCAGTTGTTGTTTTTAAGTAATGGTTTAAGGCAAGAGGTAATCGTCAGGTAGTCAGGGTGAGCGGGTTTTTCGATAGGAATGGTCTTTTCAGAGGAAATAAAACCCACATAATAGGGGTTTTTTCGCTTGGCGCGTTTCCACAATGCCTTTTTTTGTTGCTGTGTAGTGAGGTTTCCTTGCAGACACAATTTTACAGTATCGACGATGTTTTTTTGTTGCTCTTCAAAGGGTAGAAATTCCAGTAAGTAGCTGGCCAGCTCTTTTCCCAGATCTCCTGCTACAACATCCGGATAATGAAGTAGCCTGCGTGCCACTTCTGTTGTTGGATTTGCCCACCAGGCATATTGTGCTTGCTCATGGGTTAAATGAGGTGCGTGAACCATAGCGACGATAGCTTCAGGTTCCCCCAGAAGTAGCATATGCTCCAGTGTATTATCCGTATGCCCCATACGAGTCCAGCGTTTCATAAAAATGGGGTAACCCCCCGGTGAGCCGGTAACTTTCATGGAAATCAGTTCACGTACCCAGCGCAAGTATTGTTCATCTCGTGTTGTAGGGTTCAGCTGCACTTTGGCTTCACCTTTATCTGTTAATGCATGAACCGTCATGGTTCCTTCATTGATACGCAGCGCTTTGAGTGACTGAGCGAGTAAAACATTAAGACGCAAATTGTCTTCATTTGATAGTTGCATAGTGAGTGGTTGAGATATAGAGCAGCATGATTGTGATGTGCAAGGTATACGCTAATACACCGTGATTGTCAGCCAGAATGTGGTAGAAAGCAATATCCTGATGGAGAGGTAATGAAGGTTACTCCTGAGGTTTATGGTTGAATCTACGGTGAAATAGATTAAAAAATAATCAAAGTAGTGCATTAAATAAATACCAAGATGAACCCAATACTCAATTGAGTGTGTGGATGGTGAACCTATAAGGCTGTGGATAACTTATTGGATAACTCTCTTAAGTAAAAGAAAGATAAAGTCTTATTGTAAAAAAAGAATGTACTGTAGAAACAC
>WFWY01000080.1 GCA_015490895.1 Thiotrichaceae bacterium
GGTGGCGCCAGCGCTTTTGACGCTTGTCATAGCCTGGCACCTGACGACCGCAGTGCGGACAGCTCAGAGGTGTCCCATCTTCGAGTTCAACATGCACGACTACCTGGCCTGGAGATGCTTCAAGGAAAAGCTCGACATCGGTGACGCGCCAGAGGCTTTCGTATCCGTCCGGTGAAGTACAGCTGTATCCATCCGGCAAACTACAGCTTGCTTTTCTCCGCGGTTCCCAGGGTCCAGTTTAGAGGCAGGAGTTGGGCGAGGTGTTTGTGCGGATAGTCTGCGATGCGGGCGAGCACTCTCTGAGCCAGGCGAAGGGCTCAATGCCGTGCTGCCTGGCCGTGGCCAAAAGGGAGTACAGCATCGCTGCCCGGTCCGTTCCCTCGTGCGAGCCGGCGAAAAGGTCGTTCTTGCGACCCAGGGCCACCGGGCGAACGGCGTTTGCGACTTCCTGCAAGCTTCGCTTTTCAACCAGGTTGTTATCTATCTCAACCTGGCCGTAGTCCACATAGCGCACCAGCTTATCCCAGCGTTTCAGGGCATAAGTGATCGCCTTGCCGATTTTGCCTTCCGGCAATGTCGTCAAATGATTTTGCCGGAGCCAGGCTTCCAGTTTTTTTAAAATAGGCAGGGGAACCGGACGGAAACCATGAATCAGCATTTTAAATATCTTTTGAGCGTGGCAAACCAGGTAATCCGCAGTCCGTTAGACCCAAAACATAGAGGGAGGAAATAAGGATGAGACGATTCGTATGCATTGCAACACTGCTCATAGTTTCACTGGTTGCGGCTGGTTGTGCAACTACGAAGGGGAAAATATCGAATGGTAACTATGAATCTCCAATGGGAAATTTTAGTTTATCGCTGCCAAACTATGCGGGTCTCAAGGTTCAAGATGAAAAAGATGAATACGGTGGTAGAGTTTCCATGCACGGGAGTTTTGGCGGTCAACAAGCAGTAACTTATCTACGGTTACCTGAAAGTGTAAATTTTCTGCACCAGGATTCAGCAGAAAAAGATGCTGCCTATCGCAGTTTCGTTACGGATTTAATGATGCCAGAACTCTTTGTACGGGCTTCACCACTAGCCAAGATTATACATGAAGAGTATCTCTATAAAGATGATAAAAGAGCGTACTTTGCCGTGGTAAATATTCCTGAAGCCAGTGTTTTGGTTGATATGAAAAATAATAAGAGACTCGACTCGGTGAGAGGGCTTCTTGTTTTTAGCAAAAATGGATTTATGTATATGCTCGAAAGCGAAATGAATTCCATACTTAGCCCAATAAACCCATCTAACCTGAGTAGAAAACAAATAGAGTTTTCACAAGCATCGCTAAATAAAATAAGAAACAGCATAACATTCAAGTAAATGACCTGTACTGCCTCAGCGGGAAATGGACAAACGCTCTCTGGTTTATATTGATAAAGCTACGGTAGTTTCGTTTTTATAGACTTTTCCCCCTTGCGACACAAAGTTTGTTTTGCGGGTTTTTCAATCTGTACTCCTGTCATCCTTTCAAGCTGTCTCCAGGGATCAGATTGCGCTAAAAGTCTGACCGTGTTATAATGCTCGACATTGCCGGAAAATCCTTTGGTAAATCTGATGGTAAAATACAAAAAGAGATGGACTGAAGAAAGATGTGTTCACCGGGTGGATACGCAATACCAATAATGCCGCGCAGTCGTAAAAGATCTGGTGATGGTTGAGCGAATAAGAAATTTATACACCCCGTCTTTCACCCAGAATTTGATGGAAAAGGTGTCATCATACAATTTGAAGTAGAAAGTGTTGAACAAGAATACAAACGGATAAAAGACGCCGGGATTGATATTGTTGTCGAGCTCACAAAAGAAGAAATAAATGGTCATCATTTTACGATCAAAGACCCTGGCGGTTTGTTGATTGATATTGTCAATTACGCATAATTATGGCAGAACGACTCAATATAACAGAACAATTCGGAAAATCTCTGGCCCTACTACTGTCTGAGAAAATCCGACCGGCCTGTCCAGACTTTGATACGTTTTCCTTTGTTCAGGCAGTCGAGGAAGGGGTTGTCGGCAAAACCTACACCCAAAGAGTTGTTTTTATTGCAGAACAACTCTTCGAACACCTTCCGGAAGATTATGCTGAAGCGATTGGCATCCTGCTCGCTATTCTGGGCGAAGAAAATCCCAGCGAGACAGGTATGTTCACGCACTACTGGTGGATTATGCCTATCGGCAAGTTTGTCGAATTATTCGGTCTTGACGATTATAAACTGTCGATAAAGGCGATTGAGGAGATCACCAAGCGTAATACAGGGGAATACGCCATAAGACCCTTCATCCGTCACTACCCTGATCTTTGTTTAAAACAAATGAATAACTGGGCTCAATCAGATAATTTCCATCTCAGAAGGCTGGCAAGTGAGGGCCTGAGACCCAAACTCCCATGGTCAACCAGGCTCGATACGTTTAATGACAATCCTGAGCCGGTCTTTGAAATCCTTGAATTGCTCAAAGAAGATGAAATCATGTTTGTTAAAAAATCAGTAGGGAATCATCTAACGGATTGGCTGAAAGTCAACTATGACCCGACAGCCAAATTACTGAGAAAGTGGCAAAAGTCTGACAATGAACACACAAAATGGATTGTGAAACGCGCAACGAGGAAGATAAGCATCTGAATTCGAGAGATGAGACCGCCCCCCGGAAACCGCGGGGAAAAGATGGCCGTCCGGCAAACTACATGTTGCTTTTCTCCGAAGTTTCCGGGGTTCAGTTTAGTAGCAGGAGTTGGGCGAGGTTTTTCTGCGATGCGGGCGAGCATGATTTATTATGGCACGAATAAAGCGGAAAAAACTCATCCATAACGCACCAGGGCAGCAACTTTTCTCTTGCAAAATCACAGATATTTAACTATGTAACAAATATCCGCCGCACCCGGCACTTCCATTATTCTTATCTTATTTCATTCCTACCACCGAACCTTCCGCAGCGGATCAATCCGACGCTTTACCATTTACGGCCCCACATAATCAGGTCTCTTGTCAATAAGGATTTCCACCTTGATCTAACACCTGATTATTCCATTTGCGACTGAGGCGTGACACGGCTGGCCAATGGGCAAAGAGATAAAGCTTCTGCTTCTTGCCATTCTCCTGTGTTGGTGATCAGCATGCGTAGCGAGGATCACCAGCAAGGCCGCGTAAGCGAAGCAGGGTAGCCTTGACTTTGATCA
>WFWY01000081.1 GCA_015490895.1 Thiotrichaceae bacterium
CATGCGAAACCAGGATAACAGCAATACAGTGAATCCTGCTTTTGCAAAAACTTCCCGCCCATGTCCTCCATTCTGTATTCAGCCCATGAAGCTGGCAGATGGTGTTGAGACAGTTGGCGAAGTTGAGGTTATTGATTATGCCAAAAAGATGAGTGACGGTGATGAGAGTATTTTACTGGTAGATTCCCGCACGCCTGACTGGGTTGCCAAGGGAACCATCCCTGGTGCGGTCAATATTTCCTGGGTGGAATTAACCCCTAAAAAGGGAGCGACGACCGAAGGAATCATCAAGGTGATGACCGAAAAATTTGGCGTCAAACTGAAAAAAGACAAGACGGACATTGATGTCGATGAGGCGATTGCAGATGGTGACACCAGTGGTGTATTTGACTATTCTGATGCGAAAACACTGGTGATGTTCTGTAATGGCATGTGGTGTGGACAGTCTCCAGCGAGCATTAAGGCACTGTTGAAGTTTGGCTACCCTGCGGAAAAGATTAAATACTACCGTGGTGGTATGCAGGATTGGGAAATTCTTGGATTATCCACGGCTAAATAATCAACCGCAGAAACAACAGCTGTATTGAGGAACCTCTGATTAACTCATGAGCAGCTCCTTGAGAGAAGAGTCGGCCATTTGCCGGCTCTTTTTTTGTCAGCGGTATCCCCCCCCGACTCAATGATTAACCCTGATTGTAACTACTCAGCGTCATTCTCCTGCTGAACCCTGTCTGCATAAAGTGACCGGAACCTGTTTAATTTGGGATCAATAACAACCTGGCAATAACGGTTATCAGGGTTAGAATCATAGTACTTTTGATGGACTGCTTCGGCTTCATAAAACGCAGTCAGGGGTGCGATTTCCGTCACTATCGGATCGGTAAAGGATGCCTGAATTTCTTTCACGATTTTCTCGGCTGACTGTTGCTGCTCCGGTGTTTGTGTCAGAATAATACTGCGATATTGTGTCCCGCTATCTGCCCCCTGGCGGTTGAGTGTTGTCGGGTCATGAGTAGTGAGATGAATACGTAGCAGATCTTCGTAAGAGATGACCGCCGGATCATAGAGCACCTGAATGACTTCCGCGTGTCCCGTCTGCCCACTACAGACATCAGCATAGCCCGGGTTTTCAGATTCTCCGCCACTGTAGCCACTGGTCACCTGTTTCACGCCCCTTATACGACGAAAAAGAGCTTCTGTACACCAGAAGCAGCCCCCTCCGAAGGTTGCGGTCTCATCATGCGTTGTTGTGTTTTCGGTTGTTCTCTTTCCGGTCGTTTTTTCCGTATCGTTAATGGCAGCACCTTGTTCATTAGCGGCTGTGTCCCTCGTGGTTTCAGTGACTTTTTTCAATGCTTCGGCATTAATACAATAGCGTAAGCCGGAAGGTGCCGGGCCATCCGGGAAAACATGCCCCAAATGCGCGTCACAGACATTGCACTTTGTTTCCACTCGTGACATACCGTGTGAGCGGTCTTCATGATAGGCAATAGCCTGTGGAGTCGCAGGCTGTGTAAAAGAAGGCCAGCCGGTACCGGAGTCAAACTTGTCGGTGGCATCAAACAACAGGTTATCACAGCAAACACAGGCATAGCGTCCGGGCTCAAACAGCTCACACAGGGTCGAGCTAAAGGCTCTCTCGGTACCTTGCTGTCGAGTTACCCGGTATTGTTCTTCGGTTAGCAGGGAGCGCCATTCGTCAGCCGTCTTTTCAATACGTCTGTCGGGAGTCGGGTTTCCGTTGCGCGCATAATTGATCACATTATTCCAGGTCAGCATGATTCACCTCATTGATACCTTCATGTATCTTACCGTATTGCAACCACGGATTCAGGTATAAAAATAAGTCAATGACTATACTCTGCTCTGCGGAATAACCAGTTTTACCCGTTGCAGCCTGCCCGGTAACGGATGAGGTTGCTCTGTATGATAATCATAATGACTGGATTTGCCACCTGGAGAATCTGCTTGCAGATGACACAGATACGGGTCATTCTTTCAGCTGTCTCTTTTTCTCACTTTAGCAGGTAATCATGATGACAACCGCAGCAGAATTATTTATACGATGTTTGGAAAATGAAGGTGTTACTCATATCTTTGGCATCCCGGGGGAGGAGAATCTGTACGTTATGGATGCCTTGCGCGACAGCTCTATCGAATTTATTACTGTCAGGCATGAACAGGGAGCCGCTTTTATGGCTGACGTGTATGGGCGGCTTACCGGCAAAGCTGGCGTGTGTCTGGCAACACTGGGGCCAGGTGCGACCAACCTTATCACCGGTTTTGCAGATGCCAATATGGATCGCGCACCTGTCGTGGGTATTGCGGGGCAGGGTGCCACTACGCGGATGCACAAGGAGAGCCACCAGATTCTTGACCTGGTGAATTTATTTGAACCCATTTCAAAACTGAGCCGGGAAATTCTGGAGCCGGAAATTATTCCGGAGCTGGTACGTAAAGCGTTTAAGGATGCACAGGCTGAGAAACCCGGTGGTGCATTTATCAGCTTTCCGGAAAATGTTGCTGCGATGGAAGTAGTCGATATGCAAACCCCTCTTAAAGTCCAGTTTCCGACAACACCTGCGGCACCGGAAGAAAAAGTACGCCAGGCTGCCGCTGTTATAGATGCAGCCAGTTTCCCCATTATTATGGTCGGCAATGGTGTCATACGTTCACACGCCAGTTCCGCATTGATTGAATTTGCCGAACGTCTTAATATTCCTGTCGCCCAAACCTTTATGGCAAAGGGCTGTATTCCCTTTTCCCACCCGCTTTCACTGGGAAGTGTCGGTTTACAGGCGCATGATTATGTGGCCTGCGGGTTTGACCGGGCTGATGTAGTGATCTGTATTGGATTTGACATGGTGGAATATCATCCACGCTCATGGCACCCCAACAAGGATAAAAAGATTATCCATATTGACCAAACCTATGCAGAAGTGGATGCACATTACATTCTGGAAGCGGGTGTCCTTGGTGATATCAGTTCTTCATTGACACGAATAGCCGATGTTGCCACAAAAGTACATGGTGGTAAGACCGACAACCTGAAAGGCATCATCGCCAATGAGCTGGATGATTTCGCAGACAGTACTGCCTACCCGTTAAAACCACAAAAAATTCTCTACGACACCCGCCAGGCCATGGCACTGGAGGACATTCTGATTTCAGATGTAGGCGCACATAAAATGTGGATTGCACGCTTGTTCCGTTGCGAAAAACCGAATACCTGTATTATTTCCAATGGTTTTGCTTCCATGGGGATCGGTGTGCCCGGCGCTATCGCTGCTAAAATGACCTACCCGGAAAAGAATGTATTGACGATTACCGGAGATGCCGGGTTTATGATGAACTCCCAGGAGATAGAAACCGCCTTGCGTTACGGTATTGCCATCGTCATCATGATCTGGAATGACAGCGAATATGGCCTGATCAAATGGCATCAGCAGCGCCGTTTCGGACGCACAGGGAATGTCAGCTTCACAAACCCCGACTTCGTAAAATATGCAGAATCCTTTGGCGCGAAAGGCTACCAGGTAGACAGTGCAGAAGCGCTCCTGCCGACATTACAACAGGCTTTTGCGGATGACACAGTTGTTGTAGTCGATGTGCCAGTTGATTACTCGGAAAATATGAAACTAACAGAAAAGCTGGGTAATCTAGTCTGTCCTATATAGGAGCCCAATGGCGAGTTCATCATCTTTTAACCTTATGATTTAGGCCTGAACTTTGGCAAACCTACATCATAATAAATGGCCAGCAACCGGGTTGTAAATATGGCCGACCCTGCACCTATTGCCGAGAGTGTGATATCGATATCCAGATAAAGACAACCAATAAATAGCAAAGATCCCACCCATGAGGCTGTCGCATAGAGAGGACTTGAAAATACAACGGGTTGCTCATTGCAGAGTACATCACGGAATATACCGCCCATAGTGCCGGTCATAACCCCCATAAAGCTTGCAATCAATGCCGGTGCTCCCGCTAATAGAGAAACCAGAGTCCCGGCAACTCCAAAGGTTGCCAAACCAGCAGCATCAACAACAAGAAAGTGATTAGGTGATATCTTTACCAACCTCGCCGAGAAAAATATGATTACTGCACTGGTTATCGAAGCGATAAAAAAGATCTGATCCTGAATCCAGAAAACGGGTCTATCAAGCAGCATGTCTCGTAAAGAACCACCTCCTAACCCCGTAGCAACTGCAATGATGATGACACCAAACAAATCAAACTGCCTGGCTCCTGCTTTTAAGACCCCCGACGCTGACGACACGACAACGGCGAGGAGGGTTATCCAGTACAGATTTTCCAGTAGTGATGATGTTTCAATGAGTGCCATTATTCAGAAACCGGTTTGTACGGATGTTATTACTCCAGGGAATATTCAGAAAGTTTGAGAAAATTCTCAAACAAAACAAGATCACGTACATGGAACGGGGAACGGATGTCGCGTTCCAGGTAGGTGCTAGTAAAGAGTACATTTCTGTTGGGTTCAAGCCTTCCTTGAAGATTCTCGGATAAAACCCTGTGTACAGGACTGATTTCAGAGACGGTTTTTTTTCTGCGCCATCGTGCTGATAAATCTCCTGATAACTCAAAGGTAGTAATTTGACCATCGCAGTGCGGCCGGCGAGTGACTGGTTAATTGAATCCATTAACTCAAGCTGTTGGCTACCCGTCAGGATGAATAGACCGTTTTGATTTTTTTCATCCACTATTCCCTGAATATACGAAAGCAGTGACGGGACACGTTGTATTTCATCCAGCACTACTCCGGAATCAAAGCGTTGTAAAAATCCTTTCGGATCATCCTGTGCAAAGATACGGTTAGATAAGTCTTCCAGTGAAATATAGTCCATATCCGGGAAAAGCTTGCGGCATAGCGTTGTCTTGCCAGATTGTCGGGGACCTGTGATAGTTACAACCGGATATTGCCTGGCCAGTCGTTTGACTTCGCTGGAAATGGTTCTTTTCAGGTCATAGAGCTAATCTACATGGTGTAATCAGGAATTACAATCCTGATTACACCATGATTTGCTCTTGTTCTTCACGCTGGAATGCACTCTAAGTGTGCAGCGTCAGTTACCGTTATTGACTTCACATAGTCCGCGAAGCCAACGAAGCCAACAAAGAAGATCAAAGTAACCGGATGCTTCAGGGAAGGTTGTTTAAGGAGACTCTGATTAAGTCCCAATCGTTTTCCTGAGGCTGAAATATCGCCATTTTTTCGCTATAAAAGTGACCAATAGAGTGACTATTGCTAACTTTTCTATCAAAAAACTGACGAATTTCATCTCACAGGAAATTCGACCGGATTTATTCAGAGGCTCCTTAAGGAGCTGCAAAAGTAAAAAGTGGAGGTCTTGCTACCCTTTCCCCTGATATAGTGACGGCGGGTTACTGGGAAGCGACTTTTCTGGTTTTGCTCTGCCTGGCTGCGCTGAGTTCATCCGCAATTTTGCTTGCAGCAGATTGCATCAAGCTGTCAACCGTTTGTACGGCGGCCATTACGCCACCTAATGCCCAGGAGTTTTTATCCACAAGAATAGTTCCCAGTTTCTTGCCGGTCTGGTTATCTGAAACATTAACCGTCGCATCAAAATTTGAATTCCCTGCTGTAAAGCCAATCAGCATGCGTGCGGCAGCATTTCCTTTATCGTAGTTAGTTACTTTTCCATTAACAAGTAATGCGTGACTGTTATCTTTTTTTCTGGAAATAGTTGAGAAAGCTTTCTTTTTCTCTAATGCAGAGGCAATATGATTTGAGAATGTTTCACCCCCTTTGAATGGTTTGCTGGCACTGTTTTCTTCCAGATTGAGTACAATAACTTTATTGTAACCGCTCAGGTTCAAGGACTCTTTGCTGCCACTGGTGCCACTGGTGCCTTTGGTGCTATCAGTGGGTTTCAGGCTGCTGGTTGTGCCACAGCCAGTGAGAAATAAAAAAAGGCCTGATATGATTATTAAACGAATAGTTTTCATGATTTAACTCCTGTTTGAAAATGTAAGTATTGCCCTGAAAAAATGTTTACTTGATGAACCTGGCAGGACTCAGGTTATCGTCTCCAGAGAGAGTGTCCAGCTCATTGGGAGCTGGATAACAATTCTTTTTATTCAACTATATAAAGCTCAAAGGAAATTCTTTTTCTAGAGGTTTAGGTAGATGATAAATGGAGATATAAACACTAGAATCCTGCCCGAGAACTAGCACTTCTAAAATATTACCACGATGATATATAGTGTATCTATGTATTAAAAAAACATTATATATTGATTAAAGTTCTAATTCTTCGAGTTTTCGGATAGCCTGCTGGGGGGAAATATAGTCTATGTTAGAAAAATATACAATTTTTATATTCTATTTTAAAGTGTCTATTTATCGTTTGTTTCGTTTGTTTCGTTTGTTATTTTTTCTGTCAAGGCTTCGTTTATATCGAGCAGTAAGAGCAAGAGTATATACCTGAGTCCGGATTGAAATCACGGGTTCAGGGAGTAATGTTTTCTATTATCAGGTCTTACGCATAAAGGCTTCTCCCATTTTGACCGGTGTGCCGGGTTCATTGGGGCGACAGGGAGTAAAATCAGCCGACTCCATGAGCCAGACAATGGTAGAGCCCATATTAAAACGACCCATTTCTTCCCCTTTTTTCAGATGAATAGTGTCAGTTTTGTAGCTTTTGGTTTGTATGGTTTTTCTGGCCGGAGGCGTGACCAGCCCACCCCAAACGGTTTCTATGGCAGCGACATTGATGGCACCCACCAGCACCATGGCCATGCGTCCATATTTGGTGTCAAACAGGGCAGCAACCCGTTCATTGCGTGCAAATAATCCGGGAATGGTATTGACCGTAAAGGGTGCTACGCTAAATAACCGGCCAGGAATATAGACCTGGTGGGTCAAGGTCGCGTCGCATGGCATATGGATACGGTGATAATCACGCGGAGAGAGATAAATCGTACTGAACAGGCCATGTTTGAAGGGAGCACTTAGTGATGGATCCCCGCCGAGGAGAGCCGTCGTGGTGTAGTGGTGACCCTTGGCCTGAAAGATAGCACCATCAGTAATATCCCGTGCCTGACTGATCGTCCCGTCAACAGGACAAACGAGTACATTTTGTGTAGAGTCAACCGGACGAGCATCAGCCTTCAGTTCCCGCGTGAAAAATTCATTGAAAGTTTTAAACGTGGAAAGATCCTGAACCCTGGCTTCTGACAGGTTCACGTTAAAGACACTGGAGAATTTCCGTATGGCAGGTTCCACCCAGGATGATTCAATACGTGTTAGCCGGTAAACAATACGTGAAATAAAATGATGGGGAAGCCAATAAAATGGATAGGCTTTAAGGTAATCTTTTAGAGTGCTCATTATGGTTTGTTTGTAGTAACGAAAGTGACATCATACGAGATACTTATGCTGGATAACACCGATAATTCCGAGATAAAACATTTACACACTCTGAGAGATTTTATGCGTTGGGGGGCCAGCCAGTTTATGCGTGCCGACTTGCACTTTGGACATGGCATGGCAACGGCGCTGGATGAATCGGTGTACCTGGTTTTGCGGAGTTTGCATTTGCCCGTTGATACCCCGGAAGTTTATTGGGATGGCAAACTCACTCCAGTGGAAAAGCAGATTGTTGCGAACATTATTCAGAAACGTATTGATACCCGCAAGCCGGCTGCCTATTTGATGCGCGAAGGCTGGTTTGCAGGTTTACCCTTTTACATTAATGAAAGTGTGCTGGTGCCCCGTTCACCGCTTGCTGAAATGGTACAGGAGCAATTTAGTCCATGGGTACAGACAGAACAGATACGTTCGGTGCTGGATTTATGTACCGGGAGCGGTTGTATTGGCATCGCTTGCGCTTATGCTTTTCCTGATGCACGGATTGATCTTGCTGATCTCTCTGAGGAGGCACTGGAGGTTGCCGCGATTAATATCGAGCGTCATGATGTTTCATCCCGTGTAACCGCGATACAGTCAGACCTGTTTGAAAACCTGCAAGGCAAGAAATATGATTTGATTGTCAGTAACCCACCTTATGTGGATGCCGAGGAGATGGGGAATCTGCCGGATGAGTTTAAGCACGAGCCGGTAATAGCCCTGGAGTCTGGTGAAGATGGTCTGGATATCACACGCAGAATTCTGGCAGCTGCAATGCATTATCTGAACCCCCACGGTATTCTGGTGGTAGAAGTTGGTAACAGCCAGTACAACCTGACATCTCGTATGCCTGACGTACCTTTTCAATGGGTAGTCTTCGAACAAGGCGGAGATGGCGTCTTCGTGCTGACAGCCGAGCAGTTAAAGGCGCTATAGCCAAAGGGCAAGTTGCGTGTGAATCCGGCGTTCAGGGGTATGCAAGCTGTGCCTGAAACACCTATACTTGATAGCGCTATATCCCTCTTTACTGCACGGTAATATGACCCATGAGTCTACGCTCATCTATCAATTTTCTGGCTAGAAAAACGCTTTATTTCTGGGTAAGAACCGAGGTAATTCCTGACACTATTCCTTCGCTGGGTATTCGTCCGGGCAATCCGGTTATTTATGTTCTGGAAACACGCGGCTGGTCTAATCTGCTGGTGCTGGAAGAAGAATGTGAGCGCCTGGGATTGCCCTGTCCGCTGGGTCGTCTGGGCTGGGGGACAGAAGCCCCCGATGAATTACAGGCCTGGCGTAGTGTCTATACCATTGCTCCGAGGCAACCTTTCAAGGCATGGTTACAGCAACAGCCCAAGCGCTCGCGGATGTTGCGGGGTATTATCGAGATTTTACGTGATTATCCGGATCAGGATATCCAGTTTGTGCCGGTGTCTATTTTTTGGGGCAGGCCAGTTGCAACCCAAAAGCACTGGCTACAGGTCTTGTTTGCGGACTCCTGGGCGTTGGCAGGGCGCACTCGCACCTTGTTAAAAATTCTATTTCAGGGTCGCCACACTTTTGTTAAATATTCCGAAGTGATTAGCTTCCGCTGTAGCACGGCTAGTCAACAAAGTGATGATGAAATTATTGATGCACTGCAACAGACACTATCCGGGCGGCTAAAAAAGATTCGTACAGCAACACTTGGGCCTGATATCTCACACCGGCGCACCCTGGTACGTGACCTGATCATGAAGCCCGCTGTGCAGAAGGCGATACAGCGGCGTAGCAGGGAAGATCAATTAACCACGTATCAGGCAACGCTACAGGCTCGCCGGTATCTAACAGAGATCGTTGCCAACTGTAGCAATATCACCATACAACTCATGCAACGCGCATTGACGGCTTTCTGGAACCGCTTTTATTCAGGTATTGAAGTCGGTCATCATGGCTATTTAAAACAACTGGCCCTGAGTCATGAGCTGGTCTATGTGCCATGCCATCGCAGCCATATCGATTATCTGCTGCTTTCGTATGTAATTTATGCCAAGGGTCTGGCCATTCCGTATATTGCTGCGGGCAAGAATCTGAATATGCCGGTTATTGGTTCGATTTTAAGAGGAGGTGGAGCCTTTTTTATACGTCGCAGTTTTAAAGGTAATGATCTGTATTCCACGGTCATGTTTGAATATGTTGCGGATCTGGTTGCCAGGGGGGTGTCGATTGAATACTTTGTGGAAGGTGGGCGCAGTCGTACCGGTCGCTTGTTGCAACCCAGGCCGGGTATGCTGGCAATGACCGTACGTGGCTTTTTGAAGTACCGTCAGCGGCCGGTGGCCTTTATTCCCGTGTATATCGGCTATGAAAAACTGCTGGAGAGTAAAGCCTACCAGGCGGAATTGTCGGGTGAAGATAAAAAAACGGAAACATTGATTAACTCGGTGAAATCTATCCTGAGAATTCGGGGTGAATATGGCAAGGTTTATGCCAATTTTGGTCAGCCGGTGTTTTTGAACCCCTTGCTGGATGCCTGTCACCCTGTATGGTTATCGGAGCCTTATAATGATGAACAGCGCCCTCTGTGGATACGCGAGGTCGTTAGCCAGCTTTCCACAGACATCATGACGCGTATTAATCAGGCAGCAACCGTCAATGCCAGCAACCTGGTGGCCTGTATCTTGCTGGCAACACCGAATCAGAGTATGGATGCTGGTGAACTGGCAGATTATCTGGGGCAATATCACCAGTTAATTCAGGCACTGGACTACTCGAATCACCTGCGTCTGACACAGCGCAGTGGGGAGGAGCAGATTGCGCGTGTCGAATCACTTAAAATGGTAAAAAGACGCCGGCATGAGCTGGGCGATATTATTTATCTGGATGCCCGGCAGTCTCGTTCCATGACCTATTATCGCAATAATATACTGCACCTAATGGCTTTGCCTGCAACGATTGCCTGTTGTTTTTTTAATGTCTACAGTTTAAGCAGGGAAAAGATTATTTCACTGGTTGAGCTTGCTTACCCCTTTATCAAAAAAGAACTATTTCTCATTTGGCCCAAAAATGATCTTGCAACGGTCGTGAGTCACTTGTTACAGGTGATGGTGGATAACAAGCTTCTGATCAGGGATGAACAGACGGACAGTTATGCACGGCGTACTACGCAAAGCATCGAGTTTTCGCAATTGAACTTGCTGGCCAAAGTGATTTCTCCAATCTATGAAATCTATTATCTGACCCTGGCACTACTTTCCAGGAGCCAGTCAGCCAACATGAGCAAACCGCAACTGGAACAGCAGTGTGTCTTGATGGCGCAGCGGGTAGCTATGATGTATGAATTAAATTCACCGGATTATTCAGATAAAAAGCTGATTGCCAATTTTATCGATATGCTGGTACAGATCGACTATGTGAAAGAGTACGATGTTGAACAGCTTCAATATACCGAAGTGTTTCACAGGGCTGACAAGCGTATACGGCTATTACTGCCCAAGGCGATGCGTCTGAATATTATGCAGATAGTGAAAAGTAGCCAAACTGGATAGATGTTCTCTGTGGCTCCTTATGGTTTCATCTTTTATTTTTCGCTTTTCGCGGCAAGCGGATCTCTGGCAACGAGGAAGGATACCATAATAGCCTTGTTTTCGTCGCTTTGTTCATGCAGCCAGGTTCTAACCAGTTTCAGGCGTGAATAGTTTTCTTCACCCAGTTTTTCGATAAGCTGAGCCTCACGGGTATTGCGGGCAGTTTCGGCCATGATTTTTGCCTGCCATTGACGGCTGAAAATCTGGTCGAGCTTATCGGCGACCCCCTTTTCCTTTAGTAACTCCCATTCTCCCCTGTCTAGCCAGATAGCTGCTGACTGGCTGCACCAGTCAATGCGGTGCTCAGTATCGCTGCTGATACGAAACCTGGTCATAATGGCGCCTGTTTCAGGGCACAGCAACGCCTGGTGGGATTCAACAGTCTCTACTTCGACACCAATTTCATCGACAACGGCTTGTCGGGAAGGTTGGGTTTTGTGCCATTCAATATAGTCTTCGAGCTTGATCCAGTTACCTCCGCAGTGGTTACAGGTATGGCAAGTGAGTGTCTTATCAATCGTGGAGGGAATAAGTTCCCCGGTTTTACAGCTAGTACATTGCATGGGTTAGATGGTGTCGCTTTGTTGGGATGTGAGGGATTTTAACAGAATATGCGATTTTCGCTGATAGTTATACAGGGCTTTTTTGACAGCGGGTAAATCGTCGACACTCCCCGGTTTGAAGCCTCTTTCCTGGAACCAGTCTGTGGTCTGTGTGGTCAGTACCAGTAGTTCAGACAGACCCGCTTGCTGTGCCTGTTCTTCGATATAGTTTAGCAAGGTATCGCCCCGCTGCTGACCATGGTAATCCGGGTGGATAGCAAGGCAGGCAAGCTCTCCTGTCCGGGTTTCCGCAATGGGGTAACAGGCGGCACAGCCGATGATTTTCTGGTCACGTTCTATGACACTGAAATTATCAATCTCCAGTTCCAACTGTTCTCTGGAGCGTTTGATCAGTACTCCTTTCTTCTCCAGTGGTTGAATCAGCTCCAGAATGCCGGTGACATGTTCTATCGTTGCCGGGTGGATATCTTCATAGCGATTGGCAGAGAACAGGGCACCTACGCCATCACGGGTATAGAGTTCAAGTAGCAGGCCTCCCTTGATAGTGGCATGGATCAGATGTACTCGTTGTACCTGGTGATCAAGTGCATCACGAATATCCCGGTAGATATGTTTCCCCGGGTGTTCGGCAATGAGTTGATCCAGTCCGTTGCGTTCGGTTTGCTGGGGTAAACCCAGTGCTTCGGCATGCAGGAAGATCAGTTTTTCTGCTTTCATGGCTTTTGCGGTGAAGCTGGCGACCTGCTCATAACGCAGGTTATAGGTTTCGCCGGTGGGTGAGAATCCCAGCGGTGATAGCAGTACCAGGTTTTTGTTATCCAGCAGTGCATGAACCAGGGCGGTATTGATTTTCCGAACCTCGCCGGTATGTTTATAATCCACGCCCTTAATCACGCCCAGTGGTTTGGCAGTAATCAGGTTGCCAGAGATGACGCCGGTTTCGTTATTGACAATGGGAGGGGTATTCAGAATTTGGGTCAGTTTATTTTCCAGCGTAATACGAATAGTGCCGATGACCTCTATGGCAGCTTGCAGGGTAACAGGATCGGTAATTCGCAGGTCATTGACCACTTCGATCTTGTGCTGGAGTTGTATTAACTGATGATTCAGCTGGGGTCTTGCACCATGCACCAGGATAACGCGTACTCCCAGTGAGGTGAGAATACTAATGTCTTTGAGGATATTGGTAAACCGGGGGTGCGCGATAACCTCACCGCTGATGGCGATGACAAAGGTTTTATCCCGGTGGTTGTGAATGTAAGGTGCCGCTTCGTGAAAGAAATCAATGCGGGTACAGCTTTGTTTTTTCATAGGTGACGTTAACAGGTTGATGGAGTATTACTGAAAGGCATCAGTGATCCAGTTTATCGTGTTTTCAGTCGTATTGTCTTGTTGGTTATCAGAGTGAGAGCCACTGATGGCAACAATATCAAAGCGGGCAGCAGCATCTGGCGCGTGTTGTTGCAGATAGATCATCGCTGTTTTGATAATGCGTTGCTGTTTTTTTGGCGTTACACTCAGGGCAGCACCACCGAACTGGTTACTTTTACGGTAACGCACCTCGATAAAAACCAGATTCCCTCGCCCGGGATCATTCATGATCAGGTCAATTTCACCCAGTCTGGAGTGGTAATTACGGGTGATGAGCGTTAACCCCTGGGCTTGCAAATATTCACAGGCCAGTTGTTCGGCCTGATCTCCTTTTTGTTTGCGACTCAGGCTGGTCAGTTTATCAAGGGTTCTATTGAACATGTCAGGGGGTCAGGGAGTGTAGGGGACAGGAACTCCGTCACGAAAGGTTGCCCACTGCAATGTGCGGTGCAAGGTGCCATCCCGGCTTGCACGGATGGTTCCGGTCTTGCCTTCAAGCGCTTCACCTTGCTGTAGCTCGCTCAGTTTTTGTGAAATGACAAAAGCATCCTGGCCGAGTGCATAGAGACGAGGGTACTGGTGGGTTGTATCCTGGGTCGATGACAGAATAGAGGGAACTTCGGTATAAATAATACCATTGAGGTTATTATCCAGTGATGGAGAAGGTCGGCCGCTGTAGATGTGGGATGTGGCATAGACCACGGGTTTTTTCTCTCTGTCGCTACGTTGCAAGGTTTGTGATATTGCAGGATAGATGAGTCGTGCCTGGGTTGGAGATGCTATGAGCAGTATCATGTCTGTCTCGCCAGAATCGCGGAGTAATTCTGATACATTCAGGCTGTAGTTAGTGGCACGGTTCGGGTAACGGACGGCACTGAGAATCACTCCACCACGTTCACGATAGGCGCTACTGAAAGCCTGTTCCAGACGTTTCCCCCAGGGGCTGTCGGGGATCATGAGTCGTGCTTTCTTTTGTCCTTTGTTGGCTGCAAATTGAGCAACCTGTATGGCTTCATCTTCAGGCAGCAGACCAATCTGGAACAGGTTGTCCGGGTGACGGGTATTGGCAGGCAGGTAATTAAGACTTAACGCAGGCTTGGGCAGGTAGCCGTTACGTGCCATGGAAGCAATGTTTTCCTTGCTAAATGGCCCCAGAATAAAGCCCGCTCCCTGTTGTACAGCCTGGTTATAAACGACTGTTGCATCAAGCTGGCTGGTATCAAACTTGAGCAGGGGGGTGTCGGGTGAGCGTTGCCGGTGGGCATCCACAATGCCCTGGAAGAGGTTTTTACTGACAGTGGCAAAGCGACCGCTAAACGGTAAGAGTACCGCTATGGATTTACCGCTACTCCCTGCTACCGGTGCTGAAGGGTGGTTGGCCACAGTGGCGTTTTCGAGCAAACGGCGGCTAAAGGCACTGGCCTGATGCCGAGGATAGTTTTTGTGCCAGTTTTGCAGGTTATTACGTAGCGTATCCTCACTAAATGAGGCTTTTTTCAGATAGGCAAGATCAAACCAGCCTCGCAGATGGCTGTCTGGTTGCTTTCTGCGTTCAGTATTGAGCTGGTTGAGTGATATCCGGTTTAAAGCCTGCCAAATTTGTTGGTTATCCTTGTCAGATAGTGTGTTCCCTGACAGGCGATGTAGTTGAATCAGTTCTGTTGCGATCAGTATGGGGTTATTAATCTGTCGGGCGGCACTATGACGTGCCAGACGGATTTTTCTGGCTAACCCGGCAGGTAACCGGTCAACATTTTGTGGCAGTATATCCAGGGCGATGGCGGGTTGTTTTTGATAAATGGCCAGGAGCCCTTTACTGTAGTCATAGCGCGCCCGGTTATCGCGATTAAGGCGAGATGTATCAATAGCCGGGAAAAACTGCTCCATAAGCCGGGTATCTTTTAGCAGGGCCGCAGCTTCGATAGCTTGTAGAATCAGGCGTTCGCGTTGTGGTGATGGACTGCTTAAACCTGCCTGATAATAGGCATGCGCGGCTTCACGCCGTTTCCCCTGCTGGAACAGGCGATTGGCCTTTTTAACAGCCTCACTGGATGAAGGGGGTAAGTGTATTGGGTCTGCAGCCGGAGGAGGGTAGTTGGTCACAGGCGGTGGGGTACAGCCTGAGGCCAGCAACGTGGTGAGAACTGTGATAGCAAGAAATAAGTGTTTATACATAATAGAATAATGATAAATAAAAATAATATCAGTCAGCTGTAACGGTGAAATAATGATAATCTTTTCACAGACAGACCCTGTACCATAGCAGTATAACCCGCATTATTCGTTAGCCAGAAAGATTCTACAGGAATAATCCAGATAATGTCCCAGATAGACAGTGGTACTTTATACATCGTTGCGACGCCCATCGGTAATTTGGGCGATATCAGTTTTCGTGCCGTTGAGGTACTCGCACAGGTTGATCGTATCTACGCGGAAGATACCCGTAACTCCATTCGGCTATTGCAACACTATCAAATTACCAATTCGTTGCATGCCCTGCATGACCACAATGAGGAGCGTAAGATTAATGAGATTGCCTTGCTCCTGGCTGAAGGAAAGTCCCTGGCGTTGATTAGTGATGCGGGGACGCCCCTGATCAGTGACCCTGGTTATAAGCTGGTAAGGACATTATCCCGTCAGGGTGCCAATATTGTAGCAGTGCCCGGCCCTAGTGCCCTGATAGCTGCGCTTTCCATTGCAGGCATTGCAACCGACAGGTTTTGTTTTGAAGGTTTTTTACCAGCAAAAAAACAGTCACGGCTACAGCGGTTGGAAACACTGGCGAAATATCCACAGACGCAGGTTTTTTATGAATCCAGTCACCGTATTGTTGCGTGTGTACAGGCGATGATTAGCACCATGGGGGGGCACCGGGAAGTTGCACTGGCCCGTGAGCTGACTAAAGTATATGAACAGGTTTTTCGTGGCACACTCGAAACGCTGTCTTGCTGGCTGGCAGAAGATAACTACCATCAGAAAGGAGAGTTTGTGCTGGTTCTTGGTGGTTATCGTGGAGATACGTCCCTGACTGGAGGCAGGATGGACAGTGAGCAGCTGCTTAGCATACTACTTGCCGAACTGCCTGTGAAACAGGCAGCATCACTGGCAGCGAAAATCTCCGGGCTTTCCAGAAATGAAGCGTACAAACTGGCGCTAATGCTGCAACAGAAAGATCACTGATACGCAAAAGAGGGCTAACGGTTAAATGGAAAAAAGGAACCCCAGCCCTGGTTGTTGTCGCCAGAGCGATTGCCAAAGGGAAAGAAGGAACTCCAGCTATTGTCGCCATTGCGATTTCCAAACGGAAACATTGAACGCCAGCTATTTTTTGAAGTATTTTTGTCAGGGCCACCCGCGGCATAGAGAATCTGTTCCCGGTCTTTGGGAGGCAAATCCCGAGCCTGGTAGGCCTGATAGTAAATCTGTTCTCTGGTACCACGATACTGGCGAGTTTGCTGTTTGCCACTGGCATCCATGAAACGGATAGTAGCCAGATAGTCATTTTTACCTAATTGTTTAATGGACAGACCATTTCGAGCCTGGGGAACGGCTTGCATACCCAGGGTAACCCGATGTGTCAGGACATTACCATTACGCAAGACCTTGAGTTGCACCTCACGGCCGGGTTTATCCTTTTGTACCAGCTCGATAAACTGCCTGGGGTGAATCAGCCTGGTATCGTCATACGCTAATAAAATATCATAAGGGAGCAAGCCACTGTTTTTGGCTGGGGAATTGTCGGCAAAACGGGTTACCAGGATACCTTCACCAGTGGAAACACCGGCTGGCATTTGTGCGGCTACGGACTGGGGCAGGACATCCACGCCTATACCCAGATAGGCTGCGGTATTCGCGGTATTTTGTGACGGGGGCGGTGTTACTGTCGTGGTGGCTGCTACTTCGGGCTGGGTGACAGCAGTGGTGGAGGCTGTATCTGTTTCTGGCCATGTGCCTTTTAAGGAAGAGGCCAGGGCACCTGTGCTGAGCATCAGGGTCAGCGTGAGCCCTGTGAGGGGTGAAAAATATCTCATGGTTATTTCGCCTGTAGTGAAAGCAATCAGGATACCAGAGTGCGTCGAAAAATAAATCATTGGTGCGGAATCATGTCACACTATCGGTCATTCTGGACGGGAACTATTCAATATGTTTACTCTCTAAGGCAAGTGCATTATCAATCATAATCAATCATAGTGAGCGTTCGCTTAGGGAGCCTCGTGAGTAAAAAACAGATATATCCCTGGGGAGCTTTTTAAGAAGGGGCAGCTTGTGCAAACAGATCTTTCCATTTTACGACTTATTACTGATGCCAGTTTTCTGGTGCAGATTGTCATGTTGATTCTGGTGCTCGCATCCATTGTTTCCTGGGCGCTTATTTTTATCAAATTTCGCCAGCTGCGTGATGCCCGGGAGCATACCCGCTTGTTTGAGGATCGCTTCTGGAGTGGGATATCCCTGAAACGTCTTTATGCAGAACTTAAAAATACCCGTCCACATGAAGGTCTGGATCGTGTGTTTTATGAAGGTTATCAGGAATTTTTTCGCCTCACCCAGCGGAACACGACCGCAACCGGCAGTATTATACCTGCGGCACAACGCGCCATGCGAGTGGCCGAGTCGCGGGAGCTGGAGCGGCTGGATCATAACCTTTCCTTTTTGGCTACCGTGGGTTCTACCAGCCCCTATATTGGCTTGTTTGGCACGGTATGGGGAATCATGAACTCTTTCTTATCTATAGCCCAGATGAAACAGGCGACACTGGCTGTTGTGGCTCCAGGTATTGCTGAAGCCCTGATTGCCACGGCATTTGGCCTGTTTGCCGCCATACCTGCGGTTATCGCTTACAACAAGTTTAGCGATTCGGTAGACCGGTTGGCGGTTTCCTTTGAAAATTTCCGTGAAGAATTTGTAGCACTGCTGGATCGTCACGTGATGAGTCAACCCGATGAGAGGAAAAACCGGTGAGACGCAGACAGAAAAAACGGCAAATGGCGGAAATGAATGTCGTGCCTTACATTGATGTGATGCTGGTACTGCTGGTGATTTTTATGGTGACTGCCCCATTGACACAAACCGGTATTGATATTGACCTGCCAGAAGCGAATGCTGCAAGCCTTGAAGCAGATAGCGAGACTACGCCAGTATCGATTGCAGTCTCGCGTGAGGGGATGTTTTACCTGGGAGAACGTGAAATGAACAACACCCTGGAACTTGAGCAGCGTATTGCTGACCAACTGAGAGGTAAACCACAGCGTCCGGTCTACATACAAGGCGACAAGGATGTTGAATACGATGCCATTATGCGGGCGATGGTGGCTGCACAACAGGCAGGTGCCAAAAATATCGGCTTGATAGCAGCGCCACCCTAAGCACTCAACAGGATGTCTAAAAACCGGATTCAGGTAAGTCAATAAAAATACAGGAGACACGAATAGTCATAACCTATGCTAGAGACGATAAAACAACATCCGGGGGCAGTAATAGCAGCGATTGCTTTTCATGTGTTCATTGGACTACTGTTTATTGTGGGCTTTAACTGGACAGAAAAACCCGGAGTGGCGGGCAATCCGGTACCCGTCAAAATTGTCTTGCCGCAGACTGTGGCAGAGCAGACAGGGGTAGATTTGCCACACCTGGAAGCCACCTTGCAGCAGCATGAGCGTGAACTGGAAAAGCTGCAACAGCAGTCTGCGTTACCTTCTCCGATGAAACCGTTAACATCCAGACAGGTTGATACTCTTCACGATCAAGAAAAAACACCGCAGAAAAAGGCCATACAGCAGGCGAAAAAACAGCAACAAGTACGCCAGGCAGAGGAAGAAAAAGCCAGAAAAAGAAAAGCGGCACAGACCCGGCAGGCGAAAGCAAAGGCCCGAAAGAAAGCTGCTGAGGAGAAAGC
>WFWY01000082.1 GCA_015490895.1 Thiotrichaceae bacterium
GCACCTGAAGGGAGTATCTGGTCATTAAAATCGTAGAGATTGTTATGTAGCATGCAGCCGCCTTCTCCTTCACCGTTGCCAATCCAGATATAGGCACCTTCACAGGCATTGAGCAGGTAGGAGAAGTCTTCAGCTCCCATACTGGGTGGCAAGTTGTGTAACACGGATTCACTGCCTACTACCTGTGTGGCGGCTTCAATACAGCTTTGTGCATATTTGGGTGTGTTGATGGTGGCTGGATAGCCTGTCTTGATAGATAATTTTCCTGTGACCCCCATGGCCTGGCAAGTGTATTCAACGATATCCTTGATGCGAAGTTTAATTCTGTTACCTGTCTCATTATCGAAATAGCGCAAGGTTCCCTTGAGGTGTACTTCATCTGGCATAACATTGGAAGCTGTGCCTGCCTCAACCATGGTAATGCTGACCACAGCTGCCTGGCTGGTATCGACCGGTGATATGTTGCGGGATACTACAGACTGTAGCGCGGTAATAATCTGAGCCGCGGTGAGTACCGGGTCAACAAGTTGGTCGGGCATGGCTGCATGACCGCCTTTACCTGTTATCTGTATGGTGAGAGTATCTACGGCTGCCATGACTTCCTTGTCATGTATGGCAAAAATACCCGCCGGCAGACCTGGCCAGTTGTGCATGCCAAACACGGCGGAGCAAGGAAATTTTTCGAATAGTCCCTCTTCTACCATGACGCGCCCTCCGCCATCGCCTTCCTCGGCGGGCTGGAAGATAAAGTGCACTGTCCCGGCAAAGTCATTGTGCTGTTGCAGGTAAACAGCAGCACCAAGCAGCATGGCGCTGTGACCATCATGGCCACAGGCATGCATAGTACCGTCATGCTGTGAACGATGGGCAAAGGTATTGTTTTCCTTCAGGGGAAGGGCGTCCATATCTGCGCGTAAACCGATTGTTTTTCCGGGTCTGGTGCCGGTGACAGTAGCGACGATACCTGTGCCTGCCAGTCCACGGTGTTGTTTGATCTGATGCTGGTTGAGGATGTTGGCAATATAGTCACTGGTGAGCACTTCCTGAAAGCTGAGCTCGGGATGCTGGTGGAGCCAGTGTCGCCACGCGGTCATGGCTTGATGGAGTTCGGAATTGTGAGTGATGTACATGGCTTTATTTGAGCATACCAAGCAGGGTGTAGGCGTGTTCTGCGGCTTTTTTTCCCGAATCGGTGAGGTACCCTCCATCAGCCAGGGTTATAAATCCCTTGTCAAATAGCCGCTCAATGGCTGCAAGCATTTCGGGTGCGGCATTACGGTGAGCCTTGATGCCGTCCAGTGGGTTTTTTAAGTCGTATAAGAGCAGGGCATTTAATTCATTTATCTGATCAGTCGAAAATTTCATGGTTGTTTTCCGGTGAGTTGGGTAGCGGTGGTGAGAGCGGCTAGCAGGCTACCTGTATCGGCTTGTCCGGTACCTGCCAGGTCTAGTGCAGTGCCGTGATCGACGGAGGTGCGTATTATGGGCAGTCCCAGGGTAATATTGATCGCATTGCCAAAGCCGATATACTTGAGTACGGGCAACCCCTGGTCGTGGTACATGGCTAATACGGCATCTGCCTGGTTTAGGTAACGTGGTGTGAACAGGGTGTCCGCAGGTAAGGGGCCGGTCAGTTTCATTCCCTGTTCGCGCAGTTCTTTCAGGACAGGTTCTATGGTTTCAATTTCTTCCGTGCCGAGGTGGCCACTTTCACCGGCATGAGGGTTTAGGCCGCATACTAGAATGCGGGGCTCGGCAATGGCGAATGTAGAGCTCAGGTCATGATGTAGTATATTAATCACAGCGGTCAGGTTTTGTCTGGTAATGGCGGTACTGACTTCGGCAAGTGGCAGGTGTGTTGTTGCAAGAGCGACACGAAGCCCTTCGGTTGCCAGCATCATGACCGGAAGGGGAGTGCCTGTCAGTTCTGCCAGAAATTCAGTATGCCCAGTGAAGGGTAGCCCTGCATCATTGATAACACCCTTGTGCAAGGGTGCTGTGACTAAGGCAGAAAATTCTTGTTGCATGCAGCCTTGTGTGCCACGTTTTATGGTTTCTAGTACGTACCGGGCGTTATGGCGATCAAGTTTTCCCGCTGTTACAGGTGCTGGGCAGGTCACTGGGAGTACGGTCAGGGTATGGGGTATGGCTGTGGTGGTGTTATCGGGTTTGTATTCCTGTAGTGTCAATGGGATGGACAGTTGTTTGGCGCGTTGCTCGAGAACGTCAGGGTCTGCAATTACCGTATAGTGAGAGAGCGGTACGTGTGCAGCCAGCTGAATCAACAGGTCAGGGCCAATGCCTGCGGGCTCTCCGGGGGTAATTGCAATGGGTGACATTAGAGCTTGATGCGATATTCTACGAAGGCGTCATTTCGTAGTTGTTTAACCCAGCGCTCATACTCTTTTTGGGCTTTGTTCTTGTTAAGCAGTCCTTTTGCCTGCTGACGCAGAACCCCTTCTGTTTTGTCAAGGGTTTTTCGCTCAAGAACTTGTAGAATATGCCAGCCAAACTTGCTTTTAAACGGTTTGCTGATTGTATTCTCCGGGGTATTTTTTAGTACGTTTGCAAAGGCTGGAACATAGTTCTCAGGCGTTGCCCAGCCGAGGTCTCCGCCACTGGAAGCCGATCCCGGATCTTGCGAATAGCGTTTGGCAAGGTCTGCGAAATCAGCACCTGCAAGGATTTGATTGCGGAGTTCATCCAGGTGGCTTTTTACCATTGTATCTGTGGTAGTAGAATCCGTCTTAAGTAAGATATGCCGGGCGTGAATCTCATCAATGAGAACTTTTTTGACACCTTTTTTATCGATGAGTTTTATAATATGGAATCCCTTGGGATCCTGAAAAACATCGGATGTCTCACCTTTTTCCAGTAGGGCGATGTGACGTAAGTGTGTGGCCGGGAGCTCGCTGGATTTGACCCAGGTGGCCCCAACTGTTGTATTCTCAGAGCGCGTGTCTCTATCCTTGAGGAGTTGGGCACGTAGCTTTTCTGCCTTTTCTTTTGCTTTTAAAAGATCTGCTAAAGGCGTTCCGGCCGGGGCGGGTACCGTATGATGCTGTATCTTGAATTCGATGCCTTTGGATAGTACCGAGCTCTGGTTGGCAATCAGGTCACTGACTTCCTGGTTGGTGATTTTTGTGTTGCGTTGCAACTGGCGTTTGCGTAGTTCGTTAATCAGTAGACGTTGGCGGATTTTTTCACGGAAGGTAGGGTAATGAAGCCCCTGTTGCTTAAGTGCTTGCTGTAATTGCAGTAGTGTTAGCTGGTTCTGATGAGCAATTTTTTCCATGCTGGCGTTGAGTGCTACGTCACTGACACTGAGCCCAATTTGACGGGCTTTCTGGATTTGCAGGCTATCCAGAATCAGTTGCTCAAGTGCTTCTTTTAAAAGCGCCTTGTCGGGGAGGTTAGTATAGCCCTGTTGCCTCTTTAGTTGCCTGGCTCTGCCCTGAACATCGGTGAGCATTATTACATCATCGTCAACAACTGCTGCAATTTTGTCCAGAGTGTTTACGGTTGCTGTCCATGCGTAAGGCGTTAATCCGAGGGTTAGCAGAAATAGTAGGGCCAGTGTGAAGGTGTTCGCTGCTTTTTTTACAGTGGCGGTCAAACAGGACGGTAGTGATTTAGTTTTCATATCCATAAATTTGTTCTTCGAGAAGGTTGGTGGCGCCTGTTCCCAGGTTTCCAAGTCCTTTTAGTTCAAACTCGATAAAAGGTACGTTGTCATAGGTGATATTATCTGAGGTGAGAAAGCGCCGACCAACCAGTCGTACTTTCCAGCAACAGTTTGCATATTCTACACCACCTAATGTTTCCAGGTTGCGATCATTCTGTATATCACGTTCTAGTTTTCCTACCAGATTCCAGGTGTTATTAAGCGGTGTGGAAAAGGAAACTTCAGCCTGTTCCAGCGCTTGATCCAGGTTTCTATAGACCAGGTTGATACGACGTTTATGTCTGTCCTTATAATGAACACGCGTTTCGGTGGAGGTGATTTTTTGTTTTTCGGGATCCCAGTAGGTACTGGTTATGAGTCGCGCATGGTCGTTAAGTTCTCCCGCCAGCTCTATGGCCAATTCTGAGCGGCCGTTATTTGCAACAGGTTCACCGGGAAGTGTGACTTTACGGTCGTCGAAAAAGAAAATCTGTCCAATACTGGCGGAAAGTATTTCACGTCCTCTGCTGGAATCAATCAGCCGGCTGGTGAGAGCAACAGTGAGCTGATTACTGTCGCCGATGCGGTCTTTTCCCGTAAAACGGTTCTTGGCAAATAGCCGGGTGGACGTGGAAAAGCTGGTCGCAGCTGCATCAAAGACGGGAATAGTGCTCTGATCCTTAAAG
>WFWY01000083.1 GCA_015490895.1 Thiotrichaceae bacterium
AGTGAAGCGATTACAAACTCCATGAGCATCATACTTATTGAAATCGTTGAAGACTCAGCGCCAACCTGCCATCAAGCCTGGAACTGGTTGGAGTACTCATCATGAAATCCCAGAGTCTCCTTTAGGAGCCTCTGATTAAGTCCAGTCGAATTTCCTGTGAGATGAAATTCGTCAGTTTTTTGATAGAAAAGTTAGTAATAGTCATTCTATGGGTCACTTTTATAGCGAAAAAATGGCGATATTTCAGCCTCAGGAAAACGATTGGGACTTGATCAGAGTCTCCTTTAACAAAGTAGAGGGCAATCTGAGCAGTTACAAATCTATTTATTAACCGCCTCGTGAGCACACCCTGCCGATGAAATTTTTCACTGTATTTCTCCTTTTACTTAATCTTTCCAATCACTTGTACGCGCTTGACTGTCGCATCATCAGAAGTCAGTATCAGTGCCCAGGAAACGAAAATTACCCTGTTCACCTCAGCTTTGATGATGGCCCCGCAGATGTGACCCCCGGATTACTGGATCTCCTCAGAAGAGAAAAGATACCGGCGACCTTCTTCGTGCTTGCCGAGCGAATCGATTGTAACCGGCATGACGCCGCATGCCAGGCGGGAGATGCTACTGCCTGTACCTCGCTGCAATATTGCCAGCAGCATCGAAATACCTTAAAGCGTATTCTCTATGAAGGACATACACTTGGCTCTCACAGTTATAGTCATTTACACCTGTCAGCACTTCCATCCGTCCAGCTACACAAACAGATAAACCGCTCCAAACAGCTCCTTTCGCCTTTTTTGAATACCACACCCCCCGTGTTCAGACTACCCTTTGGAGATGGCTGGTTTAACCGGAAACAAAAACCTGCTGTACTTGAAGCCCTGAAGAAAGCAGGCTTTAAGCATATCGCCTGGGAAATGTCGGCCTTTGACTGGCGTCAGGCAGATCAACATGGCGATACTATTTTGCACACGGTCATGCATGAAATATGTACTAAAAAAGAGGGCGTTATTCTGTTCCACGATGGAGACTTTGAGCAGGAACATAGAGGGCGAACCTTCACCGCAGAACATTTCGCCGAATGGGTGCCTGTCATACGCTGTATTGCGGATTTCAAACCTCTCAACTATTTTTATCCCGATATTATCAGGCACTGATTCCATCATGTTTTCGACTTAATCAGAGTCTCCTTTAGGAACCTCACAATAAGGAAATTAGAAAATCCATCGATAAAACCATTATACTGATACCTTCACACTCAAAGGAGAACAATATGGCTACTATCACACTGGAAGGAAATGAAATTAACACGACGGGTGAACTACCCGCCATTGGCTCAACTGCCCCTGACTTTACACTCACTACCGGGGAGCTCGGCGATATTACACTGGCAGATTTTGCCGGGAAAAAGAAATTACTCAATATTGTGCCCAGCCTGGATACCGGCATTTGTGCACTCTCGACCAAGCGCTTTAATGAGGCTGCCACGACCCATGAAGACACTGTTTTTCTCACCATTTCAGCCGATCTTCCCTTTGCTCAGGGGCGGTTTTGTGAAGCAGAAAATGTAGACAAGGTACAAACCCTATCCATGATGCGTGACAAAAACTTCGCCAAAGACTATGGCGTACTCATTAAAGATGGCCCCCTGAAAGGCATTACAGCCAGAGCGGTTATCGTTCTGGATACAGCCAACAAGGTCATCTATACAGAGCTCGTACCCGAAATAGCCCAGGAACCTGACTACGATAGCGCCCTGGCCGCCCTGTCATAATCGTTATGGAACCTCTGTTGTAATTACTCAGCGCAATGATACGCAAGGTGGTAAATTTTGTTGATCATTAGGGCTTTGGTAGCAGGAATGCTGCCGTAAAGCTTACAGGGATGTATCCAAATATATCCTTAATAATAAATAGCTTAACTACTACACTGTTTAATTACACTGTACATCGATTAATAGTTTGTATTTTCGACTTCTCAGAAAAACTCCTGGTGAGAGAACCTGAACACTACTAACAAATAACCCGCATGAGAATATCATTGAAAACTATTTTAAAGAACCGGTCTGTCAGGAAACTGGCGCTCATCGTAGCGGTTATTCTACTGGCAGCTGGCTATGATTTTTTCCAGGGTAAAATACAGTCAACCCGAGAATCGCCGTCTGCTGAAATTTCAGACACACCCACTGCTTTCTCTGAAAAAGAACCTCACGTTGCAACACTCAATAAAATACGTCAGGCCGCAGATTCACAGCGATCCGGCTGGTGGTTAACAACCCAGGGGCACATTCTCAAAACCTTGAAGGATGACACCAGAGGCAGTCAGCATCAGCGGTTTCTTCTGAAACTGGCACCGGATATTACACTGCTGGTTGCCCATAACATTGATCTGGCTCCACGGGTCCCCCTGAAACAAGGTGATTCCATCAAAATACGAGGGCGTTATGAATGGAATCATAAAGGTGGCGTTTTGCACTGGACACATCACGACCCCAAAAAACGTCAGAAAGGCGGCTGGATTTACTATAAAAACAAGTACTATCAATAATACCTGCAAACTATAAAGTGTTATTATCAAATACCCACTGCACCCGTTATGACACAAGGGGTGAGTAAAACTACATCACACAGCAAAGGAACCACCATGGTCGAAATCTATGAAAAACTGGGTCTCTTTTACATAGGACAGGATGTCGATAAAAACACCCTGCAAACGACCGATGCCCTGACTCTGCTAAAAAACAAAAGCTTCACCACACACGCTGCCATTATTGGCATGACCGGAAGTGGTAAAACCGGGTTGGGCATTGGTCTAATCGAAGAGGCTGCGATTGATAATATCCCCTCGATTATTATTGATCCCAAAGGTGACATGGGCAACTTGTGCCTGACTGATCCAACCTTTTCGGCTAAACACTTCGAGCCCTGGGTTGCAGATGAAGCACGCACCAAAGAACAGGATATACGTGAATACGCAGCCAAAACAGCCGCCATGTGGAAATCGGGTATTGAATCCCATTATCAGGATAGTGCCCGCGTCGAGAAATTTGCGCGGGTGGAAAAAACCATCTATACGCCTGGCAGTAGCGCAGGTGTTAGCATCAATATCCTGAGCTCACTGGACACACCTCCTGCTGAAATACTCAACGATACGGATACCTTTTCATCCTATATCCAAAGTACAGTCAGTAGCTTGCTGGCACTAATTGGGATTGAAGCTGACCCGGTGGAATCCCGAGAGTACATTCTGCTGGCACAAATAATCACTCATGCCTGGCTCTCCGCAGAAAACCTCAACCTGGAAGATCTTATCGGTCGCATTATCAGCCCGCCCTTCAAGAAAATCGGTGTGCTCCCACTGGAAGGTTTTTATCCACAAGCAGATCGCTTCAAGTTAGCTACCCGATTCAATGCCCTTATAGCTTCCCCCACTTTTGCCGCCTGGCTTAGCGGTGAAAATCTGGATATCCAGCGCCTGTTGTACGATAACGATGGCAAAGCCAGAATCGCCATTTTCTCCATTTCACATTTAAGTGATGATGAGCGTATGTTTTTTGTCACGCTGCTGCTCAACAAATATATCGCCTGGATGCGTCGCCAGAGCGGCACTTCCGCACTAAAAACTGTGCTCTATATGGATGAAATCTATGGTTTCTTCCCACCTACAAAAAACCCACCCAGCAAAGAACCCATGCTACTGATGCTCAAGCAGGCACGCGCCTTTGGGGTTGGTATTATACTCAGCACCCAGAACCCGGTAGATCTGGACTATAAAGGCTTATCCAACATCGGCACCTGGTTTATTGGACGCCTACAAACAACACAGGATATTGACCGGGTGATCGACGGACTCGGTGGCAAGGTGGATTCAGACTTTGACAAAAAAGAAATTAAAAACCTCCTTGCCAACCTGAAAAAACGTACCTTTTTCCTGAAAAGTGCTCACCTTGACACGATTCGCCTGTTTGGAACACGTTGGGTTCTCAGCTATTTAAAAGGCCCCTTAAAACGTGACGAAATCAGCCTGCTCATGGCTCATAAAAAACAACAGCTGGATAATAACGATGACAAAGATACCACACCGGATGAGAACAGCGCCTCACTAGCAACAGAAGGCTATGAAACCTATTCCGGGCTGGACGCCAACACCCCACAACGCTTTATGCCGGACACCTCAGGCAAGCATCTTTACAAACCCAGTTTGATGGCACAAAGCACCCTGCACTTCTTCAACCAGACTCGTGGTATCAATGAAGAGGAAACCCAGTGCTTATCGCTTGAACTGACTGCAAACACACCACAACTGGACTGGGAACAGGCACAAACGGCGGACGAGGATATCCCCGGCAATGACTGCTTTAATCAACTTCCGGCACAAGCACCCGCAGAAGCCCGTTACGCTGCATGTCCCGACTTTATCAAGACAGATAAAAAACTGACCGCAGCCATCAAAAGTCTCAAGAACTGGCTTTATCACGAACACCGGCTGGAATTATTCCGCTGCAAAAACCCCAGGCTAGAATCCAGACCTTACGAATCCCTGGCTGATTTCAAGGTTCGACTCAGTGATCTTCTCAATGACAAAAAAGAACTCGCCATTGAAAAGTTGCAGGAGCGCTACGGAAAAAAAGAGGCTGTATTACTTGCCCGCCTGTCACGCGCAGAGGAGCGGATTGAAAAAGAGCGCTCTGACACAACTGGCTCCATGTTGCAAGCCGGAGTAGCGGTACTCGGTGCACTATTTGGCCGTTCTTCCTCTGCCAAAGTCGGTCGGGCCATTAGTCGCGGTAGCCGGGTCTTCAAGGAACGGGGTGATGTAAGCCGGGCGCAGGAAAGAGCCAATGAAGTCAGGGAAGCCATTGAACAGCTAACCTATGAGCTGGAGGATAAAATAGATGAGATGTCCGAAAAATATGATGTAGATCAAGTTGTTATCGAAGAGTTCTCTATCAGGTTGAGAAGAACAGATATTGAAGTGAAAAATATAGCCATTGTCTGGAAACCAGCACCGTAAAAATACCTGCTTGCCGGTTCAGGGCAAGTCCTTCCGCCTGCGGCTCATTTCTCAAACACGGCGATGGACTCTACATGAGCAGTATGGGGAAACATATCCATGACGCCAGCACCCAGCAAGCGGTAACCGTGAGTATGTACCAGTTCCCCGGCATCCCGCGCCAGTGTCCCCGGATGACATGACACATAAACTACCCGACGGGCACCCAGTCTGGAAAAATGCTCAATAACCTCTTTGGCACCCAACCGAGGTGGATCCAGCAAGATTTTGTCATAGCGCTGGCGTAACCACTTCTCGTGTTGTAACACGCCCATCAAGTTGCAAAAATGATAACTCGTATTCTCGATACCATTGGCTCGGGCGATCTTTTTAGCACGCTCTACCATCGGCAAATCGCCCTCCACCCCGGTCACGTGTGCGGCGGTTCTGGCTATCGGCAAGGTGAAATTACCCAGGCCGCTGAACAAATCCAGCACACTATCTGCTGCACTCAACTCTAGCAACTCAACCGCTCTGGCAACCATCTGCCGATTAATCGCAGTATTGACCTGAATAAAATCCTGGGGGTGAAAACTGACCCGTGTATTAAAGGCAGGATGTTCATAATAGAGCGCTGCTTCGCTATTACCACTTCCATCACAGAGCAATGACACCGTATCAGGCCCACCTGACTGTAAATACAAACGTACCTTTTCTGCTTTGGCAAAGCCAGCCAGAGCCGCTTTGTCAGCCTCAGTGAGCGCCTCAAGATGACGGAAAATCAACGCCGTTTTATGATCACCGATGGACACTTCAATTTGCGGAATTTTTTCCCTGGCCTCCAAACTGGAAATGAATGACTGCAAGGCCGTTAACTTCAACCCCACTGCGGGATGCAACACTTCACATTGCTGTAAATCTGCCAGAAAGCTATTCCGTTTTTCCCGAAAACCAACCAGTACCTTGCCTTTTTTGAAAACATATTTGGCCCCCAGCCGAGCCTTGCGGCGATAACCCCAGGGTTCTGCTGTGATCGGATCAAAGACCTGCTCCGGTTCCACCTTGCCAATATGCTTCAGGTTATCCAGCATCGCCTGTTGCTTGTGGCGGATCTGTGCCTCTGGCGACAGATGTTGCAAGCTGCACCCTCCACACAAACCAAAATGTGCACAGCGGGGATCAACCCGGTCAGCTGAAGCACGCAATACTTCAAGTGCATGCCCTTCATCATAGTTGCGCTGTTTGGACGTGTATTGAAACAGCACCTGTTCACCAGGCAAGGCACCATCAATAAACACCGTTTTGCCCTCCAGGTGTGTTACACCACGACCATCATGACTGAGTGACTCTATTGTCACCTCGACCGGGTTCTGGGGAAGTCGCTGACGTCTGTGGCGACGACGAGCCATAGGAATCACCACTCTAGGTTAAGGAGACTCTGAATAAGTCGTGAGCGGTTTTCTCGAAGCTAGAATCGCCCATTTTTTGCTTAAAAATCTCCCTAATAGAGTGACGATTAGCTCCATTTTTAAGCAAAAACTGAACAATTCTATCATTCGAGAAACTCCACTCAGACTTAATCAGAGGCTCCTTGAGGAACCTGATCATATCCGGTCGAATTTCATCTCACAGGAAATTTGACCGGACATGATCAGGGCCTTTAAGTTTTAATCAGGCTGCCCGTTTTCCCTGGAGAGCCAGCGATAAAAGAACAACCAAAAAGGGAACAAATAACCCGCCTGTCACTCGGCGATGAAACACTCACCGGCAGTCGCCGTGTTATTGTTTATGCTGATTTTCCTGCTTCACTCCAGTACAAGACGTGCATTTAGAGACTGTACCGGGCGGTTATTCTCATGCTTCAGTGCTACTTGCAAAGCATTGACCTGAGCTTCGGAAACAGTCATCGGTGATTGCATAATGACCCAGCGTACACCTTCACTACACGGAGGAGTCGTTAATGAGCCGTTAAAACGATAATAATTGGAGAAGGAGGACTCCGACTCAATGCTCTTCAAGGCTCCTGATGGCAAACGTACCGAGTCTCCAGCTTCTTTTGGCATATTTTGCCATAACGCTGTCAAGGTGGCATCTGCCTTGCCGGGAACAAACATCATACCCAGTACTGCCAGCTCACCCTCATCATTGGCATGCACAAAATGCGCCTCAATCGGAAAATGTTTGCCATTAACGGTATTTTCACTGGGGGTATGGAAGTGAAACTGCTTCAACTCAAATTCCTGACCATCCAGCTGCATCACACCGCCGCTACGCATATCAACCTGGATACTATGCCCCGTATTCCTGATTCGGTCAGCAACCAGCATGCTGTAGTTCAGTTTGATAGGCTCCTGGTCAAAGTCGGCCGTCTGCTGGCTATTGATATTAATGGGAGACTGGTTCTTGCCCATACGACACATCACATTGTCGGGTGACAGTTCTCCCCAGTACGCTGGCCCGGTTTTACCTTCATAACTCCACTCTTTTTGTGAAGCCTGGAGTGAATTAAGGGAAAGCAGCCCCAGTAGCAGGCTGACTGTTGTGACGGATAGTTTTATCATGCTTGACTCATCATAGGGTTTAAAAAGCACACAGGTGACATGCGCTGAAGACTGTGCGATCAGGTCACGCCATGTTGTGAGTGGCTATGGTAAAGACGTTTTACCTGACTGTCCAGTACACGGGTCACATTATATCGGCGAGTTCAGCCTTTCTGTGGCGCTTCGCATCAAGGCGTAATGTGCATCCCTGATAAGGTTACAACGCAGAGACAGGGCACCACAACAACTGTAGGTTAGCACAGAGGAACGAGGCCCAACATGCCCTGGTTTGTTGGGCTTCTCAAGCTCAGCACCAGCCTACAAGTCACCCTGTTTTTACTCGTCGATATAATGAGTCGGTGTGCTTATGCCAGTCTGTTACAAATTAAATCCACCTGTTCATACAGGGCTTTGAGCCGGGTCACCGCTGCCTGTCGTCTCGGGCTCCAGGTTTTTGACAAATAGACAATGAGAAAATGAATCCGCCGTAGTGCCCGTGCCTGGTTTTTTTCCGAAGCCGGATCTAGCAAGCGCACATAGGCTCGCCGCAGGTCAGATAGTGCAAGCCGTGATGGTTGCCGCTGAATATTTAACAGCTTTAGCAACAGTCTGGTACGCAAAATAGCCTCCCGGGTAGAAAACATAGCCCGACTATCCAATGTCAAGTTCGTTGCTTCAAGCTGCGCCTTGAGTACCTGTAGCTGCTGCCGGTGCTGGCGATTTTTTTTACCCTTGTCACGACTGTTTATACCTAGCGAAACACTTACCGCTTCCAGCAATAACGCAGCATCATAACGCCCAGAACGCTCAAACACCTGCTGGCTATTATCCATAAAGCGCTGATATGCCAGGCGCATGAGCTGTCGCCCTGTGGGCAGATCGTATTCCAGTTTCACCTGTCCATAGTGCCGGTAGACATGCCCCTGCAATGTCAGCCGTTCCCTATTCTCACCCACCTCCAGTAACCGTTTGATTTCTTTATCAGCGGTCTTGATATAATACTCATCAAACTCCGGCATGGTCGTAAACTTGCTATAAAACAGAAACATTTCTTCAGATAACCGGATTAATAACCGCACCCGGTTCTCCAGCGCTTGCAAGGAAACATGAGCGTTATCCGCAACCATTGCCTGCTGATAACATTCCAGCGCTTTGACATCTTCGTTAACCCTGGCAAACACATTGCCCAGAGCCTCCAGCACCGCAGCTTCCCGCTTCCAGCTGTCCGGCAGTCCAGCCATGTGGAAACGTGCCTCCTGAGCGACTTTTCGGTTTTGCGCTACATTAAGCTCCGGCCTCGCACAGAAATTCTCTGCCCAGACAATCAGCTCTCTGGGGCTATGAAAAACATTCGTTTCTCGCGCTTGCCGGGTACTCTCGCTGGAACGAACCTGAGTCAGACGAAACTGGGGGTCACCATAAGCCTGGTAAGCTCCCCAGGTATTACTGCGCGGAAACTTGTTATAAACCGCCACCCGCGCCTGCTTACAAGCCTCACCAAAAGTATTGCCCTTGAGGATCATCTGCTCGTAAAACTGACCTGCAAACTCCAGTGCTGCATCATCATCCACTTCCCAGCCCGCAGCAATTACACACTTGGCACCGGCTTCGATGAAAGCAGTTCCCAGGCTGGCTGCCAATGAGGCGCGAGACTCGATTAAAAACAGGTTCTCTGAGGGGGGGTCTCCACCCTCATCAAACCGGGCTGTACGCATTATTCTGCCAAGATAACAGGCATTAATAAAAATCAGTTCAGGAATAAACTCCAGCTGTTGTACCTCATGATCTGTCAGAAATATTCCTTCACCCAGAACCATTCCTGCCAGTCCTTTCTTGTAGGATCGACCCGCATAAGATTCACCCGGTGGCACATAGACACCATGCCCCGCCAAATGCAGTACCTGCACCTGAGCATTCATGACTTGCGAGACAATATCCACGCCACGGGAACGAATCATTACATGGGCTGCCGCGTCTAAAGTTGTCCCCCCGACCAGTTGCCTGAGCATTTCAGCTTCCTGCTGGGCACCTGGCAGTTCCGGCAATGAGGAAAGTGGATCCCCGACAATCATAATGCGTTGGTTGATAATGGCAGGGCGACTCTTGTCAACCGTCGTATGTAACTTGCGAACTAGCCCTGTTTCAATGGCAAAGGGAGCCCCTCCTGTGTCACCCTCATCACTGGGAACCAGCATTTCCCAGGGATATTGGGCAGCCTGTTTGTTAAGCAACAGAACAACCCCGTTATCATCCAGTACCTGGCCTTTAAACTCGTTTGGGATTAATAGTTTAAATAATGTTTGACTAAACTGGCGATTAAATACGGTCTGCCGTGTCGACTGTTTCACCAGCGTATCAATCAGTTGTGCCTGGGTATCCAGAATCGTGGTGCTCAGGCCTGCGCGTGCTGTCAGGGGTGAGAACGTCAGATTACCTTTCTTGTTGGCAATGACCTGAATATGTTGCCACCAGTCATCCTGTCCTTGCGAAGCGGCACGTTTGCGTAGTCCGCAAAGGGGAACAATCAACGGTTCAACACTGACATTCACATCCAGACGGGATTGTATTTTCTCCAGCGAACGCGCGGCACTGATCGCCACATCTTCATATAACTCCACAATATCCAGACGCATAATGGGTTCACAACGCATATCCACCAATACCTGATTTGCCTCTGACAGGGCACGCAACAAGGCCATCACACTATCTTCTATGGTGACCCCTCCTGAACCGGTTCCAATTAGCAGGCTGGCCAGAGCAATCGGCGGCATCTGGCCTGCCGCAAAACCACAATTCTGCCGCAGCTCACGCTGGTGCAAGCCATAGCTGATAAAGCCATTTTTCAAGGTCGATCGTAACTTGCGTACAGTGAGTGAGCCAATCGTCCCCAGCCCTACAACAACTGCGCCAAAAGCCGTTGTTTCCAGCCCTCGTTGTGTCACTACCTGCACACTCTCCAGCTCACCGGGGTACAGGTTTTTGCGATACAGATCCGACAAACCACCTTCCAGTGCTTCATCAATGACAGCCTCGGCTGACTTGATACCATCCTGTAAATAATGGCCTACCAAAACAGGCTGGGTGATATAGCGCAAATCACCACTCACAATACGGATTTGTGCAACTGGCAATTTCCTTGTCTGTTGAGGTGTGATTGCAACGCTTCGTGACCGTAGGACAACATTTTCAATATCGCTCTGATCCGGATACAGCAGAGAATAGCCCCCCGACTTGAGTTGCCGGTGTTTTAATGAGCGAGTGCTACGCGACAAAGGCCGGGTATGGCTAATCTGTTTGGTATCTCCTTTGATGACAAGTTCTGCCAATGCAGGAAACAAACCCGGCATAGCCAGCAAGTTGCCATGAATCCCCCCCATGTACCATATTTTTTCTTCGGGTATCCAGTCAGGAATTTCACTCCACCGGGCACTGCCATCACCTTCTGCTGTGGTTGAAAACACACCCGTGCTTTGCATGTCAATCGGTGTTCTCGGATAACTCCCGGCAAGATAATGTATCCGGTTGGTATATGCTGGCTGATGGTTGGGCTTGCTGCTCAGTTGCTTGTGTAACGACCTGTTAGCCTGTTCCAGAGTGCTGGGCAGCATATCGACAAGACCGGGGAAACTGCTAAACAACTGCTGTAATTCCTCCACAGTGTTTTTGCGGTCTATCAATGTCAGATAAGGTAATAACGGCGCAACGCCCTTGAGAAGTTCCAGTGCATAAAAAGTGCCGTTAAATGGCATTCCCGCCAAAAATAGCTGCATATCGTGCTGCTGTATGAGCAGCTTTCTCAATGTTGCTGACTGGTGCAACGCACGTAATACAATATAGCCCCCGGTCGAGTGAGCAACGATTCGAACTGGCAGTGACGAATAGATATCGTAGCTGAGCGCCTGCTGTACAAATTTGGTGAACTCCCGGGCATTCTGTTCCGTTGATAGCCGCCAGTCATAGGGGAAGCTGACAATCGTTTGTGCATGTCCTCTTTCCAGATAATCTGCAAACAGCTGATAACGACTTTCAATCCAGCCATCTGTCTGTGCCCGTGGTGTCTGTTGCAAACTAAGTTGCTCCAGCTTGCCGGCTGCAATACTTTCTGTTTTGAGCCAGACACGCTGCTGCTTTGCCAGTAAATGTGTGGCTGCGAAAGCAGGAACAATAATCGTGACACCCCGAGACTCTGGTCGTCGTCCGGAACGTAGCGGAACCAGGCTACCCAGCAGACCGGAGCGCGGCGAGTATGTCTTACCAGTAGCATTTTTCGGTAATGGTTTGAGGCCGTTATACAGCCCTTTCAGGCTGGTTTCATTCTTGAAATAGGAGAAATGATTCACATCCTTGCTTTTATCCAGCAGCAAGAGCGGTGTCTGACTACGGCGCAAGCCGCCTCGCATTGCGCCGGTTTCTACAACAAAGTCATTGCGTTCCCAGTAATAAGAATTACTTAACGCGACCAGTAAGGTTTGACGGGAGAAACCATCAGCCTGTGCATTCCCTGCAATCACCGTCAAACGGGATTCAACTTTGCTGGCATGATCATTTAACAGACGAGTCAGTCCCCTGTTGGGTATCATACTCTCCAGCCCCGGTAACGCTTCCATCTGGAAGCGCTCTTTGGCGGCAATGATTGCAAAACTTTTGAGTGTATCGACCGTACGTGAAAGTTTCGGGTTAGTCAGGCGGGCAAACCACTGTACCGCTGTTGCCATCACACTCAAATAAAGATCCAGGCGACCACTGGCCAGCGTTGTGCCCCGCATCGGGCACGCGACACGTACAAAACGCTCAACGACTGGTGCTTTTTCGACTAGCTGCCTGTTCAGTTGCCGTAATTCCTGTACGACAGCTTTTGGCACCTCATCATCATAAGCGGAGGAAAAACGCTCAATATCCTGTTTTGAAATCGGCTGAACGGGGTTTCCCTGGTCATTTCCGGATTGCTCAACCATTGACAGACACAGCAATTCACCAACTAGCCCACCTCTGGAGTGAGAGAGCACATGCAACTGCTGACCTTTAGGCAATCGGCTCAAAATATCCCGTGCATTCTGAACAGGACTGCGGGTCAGGGTGTCATGCTCAAAAGCATACACCCGTCCAAAATAATAGCTATCGATAAAATCAAACCAGGCAGAACGCTGATCACGATTTTCGGCCTGGGAAGTAGCGGATGCTTCACTCCACCATAAATCACCAAAACTGCCTTCAGTGGAGGATGCTGTGCCATGAATCAGCAATAACAGCGGCTGCTCACTGGGGGGGAGTGTCTGTTGCGAATCAATGGCTTGCCACTTTTTCCCTGTGTGATCCCAGCGTAACATGCCCTCTTTTTCAGTTTGCAGACGTGTCACAAAATGATTGGCAATAGCCTGTGTATCAACAGGCTTGCCATTCTGTTTATCGGCATTCAACCAGTCGATCTCTGGCAAACTGATCGTTTTAATAATATCCGTTAAACCACGGGATAACGCAGGGTCTGCCACACCACTTATGGGAGTCGCAGCTGTTAACGTCAATCTCGAAGAAGATGATTCCGTAGCCGCCCTGGAGGCAGCGGGCTGCACCAGCGCCTGTAACTCATCCAGCCTGAGGTACAGTACACCGCCATCGACCAGCTCCACTTCGATAATTTGTCCAGCATCACAATCCAGCACTATCGGACTTGTACTCGCCCCCCTAGAGCGGCGAAAGTCATAGGTTCTGGTCGCTGTTATGGTAAATAGCCCATCCGCCTGCTGACTGATAGCTGTGTATTTTTCTACGCCGGGTTCCGCTTCAAGTTTTCTACCACTACGTGTAACCGTAGCGAGAGGTGCTGCATACAGTGTGAGTTGAATAGTAGCCACTGATTCCTCGACTAGCTTGTAGGGACTGTACTTACCGCTCTTGCAAGACGGAAGCATCTAAACCTCATAATCACAATGAAAAATAATATGTAATGATCTGTTTTATAACACTCTTGACGGCATATCCTTTACCGTAGCATACTCTCCATATTGAGTACAGAATCTGGTCACAATGTCGAATGAGGTATCAGCACTAAGCATGACAGATAGATTGCTTATAAAATGAGCTAAATGGCTTGTTATATATGAGAGATACCGATACCCTTGTGAGAATCTTTATAAACCATGCCGAAGGATTACAGATCATTGCCTTTTGCCCGCTTTCTGTGTTGAATGAGTTTTACAACCGTCACGACGTTGCTACGACGCTCACTGTCCACCCGCCTTGTACTCCGTACTCAGGCAACACTTCTGGTTAATAGAGATTTTCTTTATTGAACAACTAAGTAACGATAATTGACTAACAACGCCAACTCATATGCCAACAGCTTCTACCATTCTTTTTGTCGATGATGAAAAACATGAGACCAAATATTTCAAAAAAGCACTTTGCCAGCATTTTTTGATAGAAACTGCAGACAGTGTTGACGCTGCTATCACGCTGCTTAATGAAAAACATGACGAAATCGCGGTCGTCATTACTGACCAGCGGATGCCAAAACAGCTGGGAGTTGAGTTATTACACTACACACAAACGCATTACCCCCATATTGTGCGTATGTTGACCACCGCTTTTTGTGACTTCGATAGTGCTGTGGATGCCATTAATAAAGCAGAGGTTTTCCGCTATATCCCCAAACCCTGGGATCTTGATGTGCTTGAAGATGCTTTACATCATGCCCTGCAACGCTTTCACTCCCTGCAAAAGGATTCGGGCAGCACGCTGGAAAACAATCTCATCACTGAAATGCGGGATGACTGTGAACACTGGTTAATGTATGCCATTCACGCCTATGGCGATGAAAATGTCTATCGTAGTGGTATTGAAGCACTATCCTGCCGCTACCATATCCTGATTAACAGTCACTTCAAGGGTGAAGCTGCCAAAAGGCTCCTTGCAAACATGGATACTATTATTGCAGATAATTTTCTCAGTACAGAAGTACTTCAACAACTAAACAGTCAAAAGGACGAAGGGTTTGGAGTCAGTCATTCAAGCCGTAAAACTCATTAGCCTCTCTGGTGAATGCGCTGCGTTTGTTCCAATAATCTCACCTTGTGACTACGTAAAGGACTAATTTACAGGTTGGCTGACACGAAGCCCAACAAATCACGCCATGTTGAGCTTCGTGCCAGCGCCAACCTGTCATTCAAGCTTCCAGAGTACTGACACCGGAACTTTAGCGTCCTGCTTGCAACCCGGAAAGCCACGCATTCAAGGTTACTTCCATCACATCAAGTACCAGAGCAGGAAATAAGCCACCAATAAATACAAGCAGCAGAAAAACAACCATTATCAGGCTTTCCCGATACTGCAAGTCTTTTGCTTCTGCCACTACCTGATGGGTAACCGGCCCCAAAAAACTCTGTCGGTAAATAGTAAATAGATAAACCGCACCCAACACCATGCCCAGCAAGGCAGCCAGACCTGCCCCGGTGTGGCTAGTCAATACGCTGATCAACATCATGAATTCAGCCGGAAAACCACTGGTACCTGGAATGCCAATACTGGCAATACCCAGCAGAAAGAAAAAGGCGGCCAACAAAGGCATGGTGCTGACCACGCCGCCCAGACTAATTACTTCTGTCGAGTGAGTACGGGCATAGAGGAAACCGGCCAGCAGAAACAGACCACCTGATATAAGTGTAAAATTCAGCAACTGGAAGACTGCCCCCTGGACTCCCTGTATATCAAAAGAAGCGATACTCAATACCACCAGACCAACATGACTCATGCTGGAATAGGCCAGCATACTGCGTAAATTGCTTTGTTGCATTGCCATGAGTGCGCCATAGAGGATACCGATCAGCCCTAACCCGGCCAGTAACCAGTGAAATTGCAGGGCAGCATCTGGAGCCAGTGGAATAGTGAAACGAATCAAGCCATAGGCACCTAGCTTGAGTCCGGTCATGATCACGCCTATAGCCACCGGCCCTTCCAGGGTCAGTACCGGTAGCCAGGTATGAAACGGGAACAACGGAATTTTGAAGGTAAAACCCACAAACAGTAAGAAAAAGACCAGTACCTGCTGTGACGTCGGCAGGGGATGTTCGCGCAGGAGGGCATAATCAAAGACCAAAGGAGTTTCACTAGCCGTAACATCTCCCAGAGCCAACAATACAAATCCAAACAGTAAAGGTATACCACCGGCCATCATAAGCAGGATATATTTCGTTGCTGCATAACGGCGGTTAGGTCCCTTGCCCCACAAGGCAATCAGGAAATACGCCGGGATCAGGGTTAGCTCCCAGAACAGCATAAACAGAATTGTATCCGTTGCCGTAAAAATACCCAGTGTGGTTGCCTGTAAAAGTAACAACAAGGAGTAATACACGCGCGGCATAATATGTATCCGTTTCCATGATGCCAGAATCATGGTCACAAACATTAAAGTTGTCAGGGGTAAAAATAGTATGGAAAGTCCATCAACACCAACCCGGTAATGAATATTCAGTGTCGGTATCCAGGAGTATGTTTCAACAAACTGAAAAGCGGCACTTTGCTCATCAAAACCCGTCAACATCAGCACCGACAACAGTAAGCCGGCAACCGAAGTTAGCAGGGCAATACGTCTTGCCATTACCGTTGCCCTGAATATCCAGATCGCCGCTACCCCCACTACCATGAACAGAAGTAACAGGCTAATCAGAGGTAAAGATGCCAGGTTCATTATTCAACACCTTCCACATGATACAGGCTATACAGGTTCTCTAGCGGGGCATCAATGAGATGAAGCCAGGGCTCAGAATGAAAACCGGCAGTGACCAAAACAGCCAGTAACAGGAGGGCGACAGCCCGCTCGCTCCAGGTGGTTTTCTCAAGATAAGAGGTGTTAACGGGAGCCTCTCTCGGCGTTAAAAATGCCCGCTGAAATGACCACAGTAAAAAGCCCGCTGCAATCACATTGCCCAGTGCAGCTACCACTGTAATCAGTGCTCCAAAACGCTCCATAGCCGCTTCCAATACCAGGTGTGCAGCATCAAAGCCTGGTGTGCCTGGCATACCAACAATGGCCAGCCCTGCAATCAAAAAGGTCACACCAATCAGAGGGATGGTATCAAACAACCCTCCCAGACGACTTAGTAACAGGCTCTTGCTGCGACGAAAAACAAAACCCGACATAAACACCAGGCCAACCATGGCCAGCCCGAAGTTTGCAGAAAGCAGAACGCTTCCCTGAAATGCAGTATGTCCCAGACTAAATAGCCCAATGATCAAAATACTGGTATGTGAAATGACTGCAAATGCCAGTAAACGCCGTAAATTCTTTTGCATAAACGCGAGAAGGGCTGCATAAAACACACCCACCACAGCAAAAGCAATAACATAATTCTGCCATTGCTGAATGGCTTCGGGAGTCAGCGGCAGTACAAACCGTAACAGCCCAAAGATACCCACCTTGATACCAATCATAACCGCCGGCGCCAGAGCCACGTTGCCATGGGTAGTGAAAACGGGTAGCCAGCCATGTAACGGAAACAAAGGAATACGAATAGCCAGTCCATAAAACAGCAAGAAGAAAATGACTGTTTGCAGGGGTGCTGGAATAGACAGTTTCACCAGGTCAAACAGGTCAAAGCTCCATTTCCCTCCGGGAACGACATCAGAGTAATACCAGCCTAGCGTCATGACGCCTGCGAAAAAGAGCAACAAGGCCACCAGCATGAACTGAATGTAACGTGCCCGTGCCAGATCCTTCTCCGGAGAACTTGCCCAGTGCAACAGCAGGTAGGCAACCAGCACCAGCTCAAGCGCTGAAAATACTACAAACCAGAGCAGGTTCATTGTGGTAAACAAAGTCATAAGAATGGCTTCGATTGCCAGCAATGTCGGCATTAACCTGTATATCTCCTGTATCTGACGTGCCAGTGAATACAATACCAGCATGATAAAGACAAACGCACTTAGCAAAATAAATAACAGGCTAACACCGTCAACCGCTGCATGATAACCCGGTAACAGACCCCAGTACTCGGCATACTGCATCATTGTCGTCTGACGATCAAAACCGTGATACAAAAAAATGCTTAGTATCAGCTCGATACTCACCGCCGCCACCGTGATCAACTTCACGAACAGTTCCCGACGCTGAAAAGCCAGAACAAGCAGTGCCGCCAGCAAAGGCACTAGCTGTAATACAGACAATACCGGAAAATCAAGCTGTGTTTGCCACAGGCTCTCTGTTAGCGTGTATTGCGATGTCATTAGATAATCACCACAAAGGTGACCGCGACCAGAACCACCAGATAACGTGGCTGACTAAGCAGCTTTTCTATCGTCAGCATGTAGCCTCCCAGATGATGCAGCATTTTCAGTAACCCTTCACCACCACCTTGCAAGATCAGACGTTCTTCGAACCACTCAAAGGCTGAAGCTACCATTTCCATCAGCTTGCCTGTCAGGCCCCTGCCCTTGCCAATATTTTCTATCCAGCGTTGTTGCTGTACCCCCGGCAAGCCTGCGGGCTCTGTTGGCAGGCCAATCATGCGGTTTATTACTTTTTCGTCAAAGTCACGGACTTCTTTGGCCAAAGACCGGGTAGGCCGGATCAGGAACCAGTCTGCAAGATGATCCAGCCAAAAGCGTTGCAGGGCTGCGGTATACAGGAATGTGCGTGACCGTAGCCAGGGCGCGACTTCACGCGCCGGTCGATGCACCATAAACATCAGGTCGGGCGAGCTTAGAAATTGCCAGGAACGCCAGATAGCGTGTGCAGTCAGGTGCCAGGCCGCCAGCTCAAACCAGCCCAGGCCGCATTCAACAAACATGAGTCCTACCTGAGCAGTGGTTGAAAACATCAGCGAACTTTTTACATCCGTTTGCACCAATGCCGATAACCAGCCATAAATCGCTGTGATACCACCCACAATGACCAGTATCCACATCACCAGAGGAACCTGCTCAAACAGAAATTGCAGCCGGATTACCAGATAGACACCTGCATGTACCATCAATGAACCATAAAAAATTGCACTGGACGGGGTTGGCCCTTCCAGTGCCCGACTGATCCAGCCAGAAAAAGGCAACATTGCTGATTTGGCCAGTGCTGCAACCAGGAAACCAGCCAGCATCAGCCCCAGATGCAAGGTACTTTGCTCAGGGCTGTGGTTCATAATATCTACCCAGTCAGCACTCCCGATCACACTAAAACTCACATACAGGGCAAATAAAAATCCAGCATCTCCCACACGGTTGGTAATCAATGCGTAATTGGCATTTTTCGTAGCGACCCGGCGATGACTGGAATAGGCAATTAAAAGGAAAGAGCTAATCCCTGCCAGCTCCCAGCCAACAAAAGCCAGTACACCATTACCTGCCAGCACTATCAGTAACATACCACTGGAAAAAAGGGACAGAATTATGAAAAAACGCTGAAAACCTGCTTCACGGTGAAGGTAATTCACCGAAAACCGAATAGTAACCAGTAGCAGAAAACTGGCCAGAGTACCAAATGTCAGCCCCAGCGTATCAAGGTATAGACCGAAATCGACCTTTATCGCACCGCTATGGAACCACTCACCGATGTGAATAGAACCAGGTGCCCCCTGAAACAGGGCGATGGTGTCAACAACCAGTATCAGGATCAATGAAAAAGCGCTGGCACTCACTGCAACAGAAGCAGTGTGTCGCTCACCAGACTCGCCACGATTCATACCACTTAAGTACCCCAGTGCAATAAAACCTGCTGCAAACAATGGTGCAAGAGGTACCAGCCAAACCAGCTGGATAATGCTCTCCCCTGTCATATCGTCCCTCCTGATGGATGACCAGACCCGGAAGGCGCAATCAAAACAGGTGACAGCGGTTCCATATGACCCGTATACCAGTCAGAGGATTGCTGGACGGTTTGCAGAGCCGGCAACTGTTCATTTGACCAGGGAATAAAACCACGTTGCGGGTCGAAAAAATGAATAGCTCCACTCTCTGGATCAACGGACGATAACAGTATCCACTCATTGCCAATCAGCTCCTGCAATGCCGGGGCACGTTGGTAAATTGCCGTGAGGATATCCGTGCTGGCTTCTACCATCACCTGCAAGCGCATGGCTTCATGGATTTCAACCATTTGCTGGGGCAAGCCGGTTCTCAGATCAGAACCAGCACCTTCCATCACGCCAAAAAAACCGGTGACATTATGTGTCACCTTGCTACCGGCACCAAAGCGATCATTGCTGACTTTGGAGAAATAGTATTCAAGGCTAATACCGGCTCCCACTGGCCCTGCCGACAATAACAGGGCTTCCAGTAACGAGCCTTGATCATCGTCCACAGTCGCATCATAGGAAATCAAAAACAGGCGTCGATCAAAAAACACTCCCTGGCTCACTGCCCGACGTCCGATAATAGCGCAAGCATTCGTGGCATGCCCCAGCTCCGGGCGTGCCTGGGAGAAATCAAGTGAACGCTCAATGCTATGCTTAAGGGCTTGCTGTTTGTCTGGCATGGATGGCGCAGAAGCAAATTTGCGACAACGCTCATGGGCAGAGAACGCTGTTGCCTGCAAGACTTCCTGTTGCAAAGTTACAAAATCATGCTGCAATGCATCCGGTATCAAGGCGGTATCATACCAGTCAACCGTCTCATTACAGGTATTATGCATGGCACCAACAAACCAGCAATGATCAGGAATCGACAGACCTTCCTCGCAGAGCTGTTTTCTTACCTCGGAATGATTGGCCATTGATGCCAGAATACGTGCATTGGGGCCACTGTATTTGCCACTACAGGCACCGCAACCATAAGCCGAACGATGCGGGTTATTTTCATTTGTCGAACCATGCCCCATGATGACAACAAAACGTCCGAAACCTTCTGTCAGGCCATTGGTACGCAAAAAGCCACCCACACGTGCTACCTGCTCTTCCAGGCTATATCCCATGGAAGGGTTATCCGGGGTCGCATCAGGTTTGGTCTTTTCCACACAGGTGTGAATCTCGGTAGTAACCGGGATCGCTATACGTTGGCGCAAGCTTTGTAGTAATTGTCCAGTTCTTAGTGGTGCGAACACCTTTCCGGCCAGCGTGAGCAGAGTCAACGGCGCACTGGCCATAATCAAGGCAGAGGAGCTGAGCAGGTTGCGACGCACTTCATGGTTCAACGTGTTTTCCAATCGCACACGTTGCTGATGGCGCTGCTTATGTCTGGCCAGCAGTGACTGATCCTGTGGTGCAACGGTTTCATGAATTTCATGCACTGGATCTATGGTTACCGGGGTCAGTTTGATGCACTGATCATGATCCAGCCCCTGCCAGCGATGGGGGACGTTAAAATGCGCCGCAGCCCCCAGTGTTTCAATCGACGGGTTAATGGCTTCCAGGTGTCGCCGTATACCTTCTTCACGGTCATCCATGCAAAAAATAACCTGGGCACTGGGTGAGGTGCCGCTGGTAGAAGTACGGCTGTGCCAGTGGCCGCGGCCCTTGTTCTGTTTAACCGCGTGGAAAAACATTTCCCGGTAATGATGCTCATAAGCCTGTAACCAAAGGTAACCGGTTTTATGCTTGTGCATCTGATCCAGCGATGCAAAAAAAGTCTCTACCTGCGCCGTTGTCAGAGAGCGCACAGCCACAGCGGGAATCCCCAGTATCTGCATCAGGCGAAATAACCGCCAGGCATGGTCATGTACGGTGTAGCGACTTTCCTGTCCGGCAAATTCATGCTGCTGCCAGACCCAGATCATGTCTGCCAGCTTTTGCCAGTTATCGTAATCATCGGCAAAACGACTATCATGACTGGAAAGACGGTATGCCCGGCTAACCAGAAACTCCGGCAAATGTTCATTGTACAATTGATAACGTACGAACAACTCGGAACGACGACGGTGAAAATACCACTGTATCGAATGTAAACTGGCTTCGAGGCGCCATAATTGCCGTGTCAGGCGTTGGGCATATAAACGCTCCAGTACCATACGCACAGCCAGATATTCCATCATGTCAACCCGTTGCTGCATGCCTTCATAACCCGGGTGCTCATGCAGCCATAGAAACATGCCAGACCAGCCAGGCAACTCCAGTGCCAGGCGTTGCAGATAATCTGCCCAGTGTGATTCATCCAGCCCCAGATGGTCCAGTTCCCACATAACAACTTCTAGCGGATCATCCGGTAAACTCTCCAGTTCATCCTGCCAGTCAGGAAGCTCTGGGTCAAAACGAACCAGATCTTCATAGGCACTGGCCTTCCAGCTGGAAAAAAAGCCCTGCTCACGTTGCGGATGGTGCCAGGCTGCTACTCCCTGATCAAGAAAAGCACCAATATGACGTAACAGGCCAGGCCGGTAATCTTCCAGAATATCGTGGCCCGTGAGTTTTTTTAACAGGTCTCGCAAGGTCATGTTCCGGCCAACATCCGACCATAATTGTTCCCGAATATGGTCGGATGCCTTCCGCATCGCCCCGTGCAAAATAAAATGGTCTGTGGTTTCCTGCTGCTTCCCCGCCGTCAACTTCCTAAGCAGGCTCTCGGCAAATTCGGGGGACAAATCAGCAACCTCTTCGGGATGGAGCATGTCATGGCTTAATCCCAACCGATCCAGACAGGCCTCCCACAAGCTACTCACGGCACTTTCTTCCGATGAGCTTTCAGCCAGCAGAGCCTGACGGCTACGCCGGGGAACATACGGCATGAAGGAAGTCAACCTATCTTTTTCTTCAATCAGCCAGCTTAACTTGCTCGCGCTAATGGACTCGTTGCCATACAAAATAGCAGTAAAATAAAGTTGCTCACGTTTGATAAGGCGCTTCCCGACAGTAAGCCAGCTCTCCTCTGTGGGCAAGGCCTTATCCGCACGAATCACCGCATAGATATCATCTCGGGTAATACGTCCCTCACGGTAGTAGCCGACATATTCATCCTGCCCCATATAGCCGTAAATGCCGGTTGTTTTATCCGCAACCTGTAATGCTTCGTTAAAATGCAAATGCTGATAACCGTGCAAGGTATTGTGATGCACAAAGTCCTTGATAGGTGCCTGTCCGGGCAAGACATGCTGCAAATGCGCCACCATCTGTAACAAACGCTGCCGGGTATCCTCCTCCTTTTGTGGCCTATTATGAGCCTGTGCCATTTAAAACAACCTCACTAACTGTTTGATGCTTTGCTCAGAGAGCTGTATCCAGCCTGCCGGCATCACACCCAGTATAATAATCGCACCCATTAGAACAGAGGCTGCCAGTATTCCCGTAGGCTGCATATCTTCTACTTCCCGCATACTACTGCGTACCGGGCCTGTAAACAGGCGACCCACAGTGCGGATTGCATAAATGGCGGAAATAACCACACCCAGGCTAACCAGGAATACCCACCACCCCCAGGCCTGATAGCCACCAATCAAGGCATGTAATTCAGCAATAAAGCCGAAAGTTCCCGGCATACTGACAGCCGCGATAAAGGCAAGCACCAGGAAAAAGGCAAAACGGGGAGTAATACGGGTGAGTGAACTGTATTGGGAAATATCACGGGTATGGGTACGCTCATACAACATTCCGATCAGCATGAACGTAACACCAGCCACCAGCCCATGTGCGGTCATTTGTGCAACCGCACCGGTCATGCCCGTGAAATTCAATGTCGAAATACCCAATAACACCACACCCATATGGCTAACTGAAGAATAAGCAATCATACGTTTCAAATCACGCTGCCGCCATGCCAGCAAGCCCCCATACACAATACTGAACAATGCCAGTACTACCAGTAAAACCTGCAACGCCTGTGTCGCATCTGGCAACATGCCAGTAGCACGAATGATTCCGTAAGCACCCATTTTCAGCAAAATACCGGACAATAAAATACTGACCGGGCCAGGCGCCTCTACATGCGCCAGGGGTAACCAGCCATGCAGGGGAAATATCGGCATCTTTACACCAAAGCCAACCAGCAGTCCCAATAAGATCAATGTCTGCTGCTGCACCGGGAACCCCTGTGCAGCAGCCATCATTGGTGCCATGGAAAAAGAACGCTCGGGCACTGCATCAAACAAGACCAGCAAGCTCACCAGTATAAAGACAGAACCTCCCATGGTATACAATACAAAGTTCAACGCTGCTGTTTGTCGGTTTTCACCTCCCCAGCGATCAATCAGAAAAAACAGCGGAATCAGGGTCATCTCCCAAAAGACATAAAAGAGCGCCCAGTCCTGTGCCAGAAACACACCCAGAATAGCCGTTTCCAGCAACAGTATTAAGATGTAATAGCCTTTTATATGCTGCCGGATACTGGTCGACACCAACAAGGCAATCAGACACAGTAACGCCGTTAGTATCAGCATTGTTATGGAAAAGCCATCAACACCTACCGCATATGCCGTTCCAAGGCGTTGATTCCAGGAAATATATTCCGCCATTTGAATACCAGCATGGCTGCTATCGTAACGCATCAGTACTTGTATGGATAACAGCAGGGTTAGCATGCTGCCTGATAGTGCTACCGCACGAACCCATCCGGTACGAGCACCAGGCAGCAGCACAATAAAAGCAGCGCTCAATACCGGCAACAGCAATAAAAAAGACAGAATATGCGAGTGGAAAAAGGACATACAGGCCAATACAACCGACTATCAAAAATAATAAAACGCGCAAGTATAACGGAATAGTATTCACCTCTCTACGCCTATCAATTCGCTCACGACTCAATCAGAGTTAATCACACCATTAATCGTATTTCCGTAAATTATTGTTCACAGGATGGTGATCACGGCGTGTTCTCATTTGATTCTCATGTAATAATAGCGCTCACGACTTAATCAGAGTCTCCTTAAGGAGAAGTCCGGTCGAATTTCCTGTGAGATGAAATTCGTCAGTTTTTTGATAGAAAAGTTAGCAATAGTCATTCTATGGGTCACTTTTATAGCGAAAAAATGGCGATATTTTAGCCTTAGGAAAACGATTGGGACTTGATCAGAGACTCCTTAAAGCACTCTGTACGAGCTATACCAGATAAAAGGATTCGTGTGAATTATTGCAGCCATTGTGGTGCCCCTGTTTCTGTCAAGATACCGGAAGGTGATGAACGTCCACGTCATGTCTGTGAGCGTTGCGACACTATCCACTATCAGAACCCGAAGATTGTTGCCGGTGTGCTACCTACCTGGAAAGACCAGATCCTTTTTTGTCGTCGCGCCATAGAACCCAGAAAAGGCCTATGGACATTACCCGCCGGCTTTATGGAGAATAATGAAACTGTTGCTGAAGCAGCATGTCGGGAAACCTATGAAGAAGCCCATGCACGTCTTGCCGGGGTCGAGTTATATACCGTCATTAGTCTGCCGCATATTAGCCAGGTCTATATGCTTTATCGCGGAGAACTGGATGATGGAAGCTATTCACCCGGCATAGAAAGCCTGGAAACCCGGTTATTTGATATTGACACCATACCCTGGGGTGAACTGGCTTTCAAAACGATTGAAAAAACCCTGCAATGTTTCGTCGAGGATCGCAAATCAGGCACGTTCCCGGTACATAACCTGACGATTACTCCGGCGAAAAAATGATATCTTCAGCAACCAGTATTGCCGTCTTTGTCGATGTACAGAATATCTATTATACCGTACGTGACACTTACCAGCGCCATTTTAACTATCGCGCTTTCTGGAACGCTATTAGCCAGCGTGGACACATTCAGCACGCTTTCGCCTATGCCATAGACCGGGGTGATGCCCGGCAGGAAAAATTTCAGCAAATCCTCCGAAATATCGGTTTTGAAATCAAGCTGAAACCTTACATTCAGCGCAGGGATGGAACTGCCAAAGGTGACTGGGATGTCGGCATTACTCTGGATGTCATGGAATATGCCCCCCACGTCAATACCATTGTGCTTGCATCAGGAGATGGTGATTTCGACCTGCTCTTGCAAAAAGTCACACAGGATTACTCTGTCACTACCGAGGTCTATGGTGTTCCGGCACTAACCGCAACAACGCTCATACACGCTGCAACCTACTTTCATCCCATTGATAAGAAACTGCTGCTTTAAGGAGCCTCTGATTACGTCCGGTCGAATTTCCTGTGAGATGAAATTCGTCAGTTTTTTGATAGAAAAGTTAGCAATAGTCATTCTATGGGTCACTTTTATAGCGAAAAAATGGCGGTATTTCAGCCTCAGGAAAACAATTGGGACTTATTCAGAGGCTCCTTAAGTACAGGAAGTACAGGCTGAAGCATTAGTCATCGGGGTGGCACCCACTTGCTATTTTAAACGAAGCTTTCAGGCACAAAAATAAACACCCCTCTTTTTATTTCCCAATAGGCGGCTTTAGTCCGCACGGATGTGCGATAGTCCGCCGATAGAGCATTGAGCGATGTATCATCGCTCAAACCCACCAGCTTGAGCTGGTGGGTTGTTTAGTCGATTTTCTCGATTTGTCCCTTAAAAATCAGGACGATGTCGCCAAAAATGAACGTGAGAGGTTATTCTTCGATAACAGTAACCTTCTTCATAATAACAGGCTCTTGCGGGACATCCTGGTGATACCCCTTATTGCCCGTCTTGACCGCCTCAATTTTATCCACAACATCCATGCCCTCAACCACTTTACCAAAAACAGCATACCCCCAGCCTTGCATATCCTCACGGGTAAAGTTCAAAAAACCATTATCTTTCACATTGATAAAAAACTGTGATGTTGCAGAATGAGGGTCATTGGTACGCGCCATTGCAACCGTACCACGTTCATTTTTCAGACTATTATTGGCTTCATTTTTAATCGGTGCCCGAGTCTCTTTTTCCGACATATCAGGGTTCATGCCACCACCCTGTATCATAAAGTTAGGGATAACCCGGTGAAAAATTGTACCGTCATAATGGCCTGCTTTAACATAGGTCATAAAATTCTGGGTGGAGACAGGTGCATTCTGGGCATCCAGCTCCAGCACGATATCACCGAGTGTTGTTTCGATTTTAACCTTGGGGTTTGTTGTATTCGCAGCCATTTTCTCTCCATTAGATTGCGTTGCGTTATCAGTGCCAGTTGCTATATCAGTCGTGTCACTACTACATGCAGTTAAAGACCATACCAAAAAGCTAAAAATGATGAGTAAATTTTTCATCGTCTTTCCTTATTAACAATAATCAGCGGATCATACCGGCTTCACAATGGCGCATCAATAGTTATGGAGCCTCTGGTGAAGTCTAATCGGAATTTCTCGAATAATAGAAACAGCGCAGATTATTGGCTGGCAGCAGCCTCTCCATGATAAGGGGCGCTAATTTGTATAAGCACTGTCTGCAAATGCTCTGGAGCCATACCAGACTTGCTGGTCACAATTTCGGGGAATGATTTGTGCATGGGAAGCAGGGTCTATGGATTGACTCCAGGACAAGGCAGGGATAGCTGCCCCCATAGGTTCGTCATAATCGACCCAAAAGACCTTTCGGGTTACTTTTTGACCATTAAAACGGGCATCGTAGCCCAGGTAGCGAATATATTCCGTTTTCCGCTTTGCCCGCTCCAGATTTTTGAAAAAACCGAAGGTTATAGTGTTTTTATAAGGGCCTTCCTTAATTATTTCGTGCTGTCCTGCATTCTGTTTTTCAAGGTCTACCATAACTTTTCGGGCAGCTTCATACGATGGTAAATTAGCAATATAAACCAGGTAGTTAAGTGTCTCTCGTGTGTTCATGCTACGAATGGTCACTGCAAGACCTGCGTTGCGAATATTCCCTGCAACCAGTTGTGCTGCCTTTTCACTATAGTAGGGGCCAATGGTAAAACAGCTACTGGCACCTTCTGCCTTGCTGGCGGAGTATTTGCTACCCGGGAGTTCAGGCAAAATATGCAACGTGGCGATACCATCTTCCGTCAGACTGACAGAGTCAGTGCCACGTCCATGAATGAACAGAATCGCAAGTAACAAGAAGGCATTGACAGCAACAAGCGCGACAATCATCTTACGCATTTTCAGTCTCATTTATAATGGTTAGACCTTCCATAACAAGCTCCGGTACCACTTCCATGTCTTTATCTTTTTTATAGTGGGTATGCCCGGCCAGGTGGCTGGCTACGACAGCGCTATCACCGCCACAGAGGACGATTTTTGCAGGCCGGGTAAACACGGTATTATTGAGTAATGAACTAACATGACGAATAGCCCCCGACAGCCCATAGATACTGCCACTTGTTATTGCATCATGCGTATTGGTTGCCAGCAACCTGGGTTGCTGGTAACCAGGTGTTACCCGCAACCGGGTGTTCTTTATAAGGGTATTGGTACTTAATTGCAAGCCGGGCATGATAAGCCCCCCCAGATGTTGACCATCACTCGTCAGCGCATCAATGGTGACGGCAGTACCACAATCTACAATAATGACATTATGCCGGGGAAAACGGTGATGAGCAGCGATCAGTGCCACAAAGCGATCAGCTCCTAACTGCCCTGCCCGCTCATAGCCATTACTGACACCGCAGCAAAAAGCGACAGACTGTACAAGTTGGCTGGGGATTTTTTCTTTCTGGCAGTACTGAGTCACCCGGCTTTCAAAAGCATCACCCAACACATGCACCATTAATAAGCTATTGATTTGATAACAAGACAGAATATCTTTCACATCTTCCAAACGGTCTGTGTATTGATAGAGCCGTGCATTAACCGTCAAAGTTTCTCCCTGTTCGGGTACAACCGCCCATTTGAGACGGCTGTTTCCGGCATCAATCAGTAGCTGCATCGTAGACTAATCTCCGCTGATGAAAAGGTTGTAATCTGCCCCTGGTCCAGCTCCACCTTTATATGACCCTGTGTATCAATCCCCCGGGCAATGCCTGTTAACGGATACTTCCCTTGCAGGACAGTCACCGGCTTATTCGTTGTAAGATCCCAGTCTACCCAGCGCTGCTCGAAGTCTGAAAACGTCAAACAGGGCAAAGCATGCAACTGCTGCGAAAGGTTATCCAGAAGAAGTGCAACCAGCTGGTTTCTGTCAGGGACAACCGACAGGTGCTGATCCAGGCTGCACCTGTCTTCTGCGTGGATATTGATCCCGTTCCTGGAAACATTCAAACCGATACCAATAACCAGTTTCTGGCATTGGTGTGAGCTTTCAACCAGTATTCCCGCCAGTTTTTTGTTGCCAAGCAGGATATCATTGGGCCACTTTAAACCCTGCCCCTGAAGCCCCAGTTGCTGCAAGCTGTCACAGACACTGATTCCGGTCAACAAGCTGGTGAGGGCTAATAACCTGGGAGGCTTCTCAAAGCACCAGCATACAGACAGATAAATGTTCCCCGTGGGGGGAGACAACCAGTGATGGCCTCGTCGCCCACGCCCGGCAGTCTGGGATTCTGCCAGACAACTCTCACCGCACTGCCCCTGTGCCAATAACCAGCTATTCGTCGAATCCAGCGCATCAAAAACATGAATGGTGCCCAATGTACGACGTGCACGCGATGAAAGATAATGTTCTATCGAGTGGGTATCTAAACGCACCATAAACTGTTCCTGCGAATCATAAAACGGGCTACCAACCAGCCTGTCAGCGCGATACCTGCCATGATCAGAAAAGTCGTCGCAGCACTGCTGAACTGCCAGAGATAACCACTTAGCAAACTACCCAATGCACCTCCCAGTCCAAAGCTGAGTCCGGCATACAGGGCTTGTCCCCTGCCCTGTAAACGGCCTGGAAACCATTCATGAATCAAGTGTATGGCAGATGCATGAAACAAACCATAGCTGGTCGCATGCAACAACTGGGAAAATACCAGTAATGCGAGCTTATCTGACAGTATTGCCAGTATGAACCATCGAATAGCCGTCAATAGCAAGGAAACGGCAAATAACTGATAGGCTCTAAAGTGCCGAAACAAACGATACATGAAAATAAACAAAATGACCTCAGCTATCACGCCCAGTGCCCACATCCAGCCCACAAAACGACGTGTATGACCCATGTCTTCCAGATAAATACTGAAAAAGGTGTAATAGGCTCCGTGGCTCGCCGTTTGCAGGATACAGGCAATAAAGAGCGCAATCACCATGGGGTGTTTCATCACACTGGACATCCCCTGGCGAGTATCGGGGTGTGGATGACTGCCTTGATCCCTGATTAACCCGGTTGTGACCCAGATCAGCATAAAGAGAGCCAGCACCACTGCTGGCAAGATTTCGATTCCTTTGTCATCAAACAGCAGCGGTAACACGACCACCATCGCAATAAACCCGATTGACCCCCAGAGTCTTATCCAGCTGTACTGATGAACCTGATGCCCGAGATAGTTCAGGGTAAGGGCTTCAAATTGCGGCAGTGATGCATTCCAGAAAAAACTGAATAGCAACATAATGATAGCCATGGTATACAGGTTATGATCGACAAAAACGGGAGCCAGGCTCACAATACTGAGAAATGCAGCCCAACGAATCCACTTCAGACGTTTTCCACTGTGATCTGTCACCCAGCCCCACAGTAAAGGTGCCAGCAATTTGCTCAGCATAAACAACCCCATCAACTGACCAATTTCAATCGCGTTAAACTGCAATGTCTTCAGGTAGATAGACCAGTAAGGCACAAAGCTGCCAAGGGCTGCGAAATACACCAGATAGAACAGTGAAAGTCTAAAATAGGGAGGCTTTTGAATCATCCTGGGATCATAAAACATCAAGGCTTCGGGCAGTCTTCGTCTGCCTGTTGTTCGGGATGGTTACACCTGCAAGCTCCGTCTTTCCGGACAAACACTGCTGGAGTACTATTGTGAGAACTTCCCCTTACGAATACGCTCGACATTCATAAGTTCCACCTCACGTGCTCCAGAGATAACAATTTCCGGGTCAGGAGCATAGTCCAGCTCCTTGTTGATATGCTCATAGGGAACAGCATTGAGAATAACACGCATGGCATTCATACGCGCCAGATGTTTGTTGTTTGAGCGGATTACCGTCCATGGTGCCTGTGAGGTGTGAGTGCGTCGCAACATTTCATATTTCTGATGGGTAAAATCATCCCATTTTTCCTGTGCCTGCAAGTCAACCTCACTGAGTTTCCACTGTCGCAAGGCATCATTCTGGCGACGCCTGAAGCGCCTGGCCTGCTCTTCTCGTGTTACACTGAAATAGAGCTTCAGGAGAATCGTCCCCTGTCGAACCAGATCCTTTTCAAAGCCGGTGACACCTTTCATAAAGTACTTGTACTCATCCTCCGTACAAAAACCAAAGACAGGCTCTACCATGGCGCGGTTATACCAGCTCCTGTCAAACAATACCATTTCCCCACCTCGCGGGAACTGGGAAATATATTTCTGAAAAAACCACTGTGTTTTCTCCCGTTCAGTAGGTTTTCCCAATGCGACCACACGATAGTGCTTGGTATTCATGTAGCGTGTTACCCGGCGGATGGTGCCCCCCTTACCGGAGGCATCCCGACCTTCAAACACGATAATCATGCGCTTATTTGTTTGCTCGAGGTATTTTTGCAAGTGGATTAACTCGGCCTGATAAGGCTTCAGCTCTTTCTCCAGCTTATGCTTTGCTACCCGCTTTTCAGCCACATCAGCCGTTTTGCTGATTTTTTTCAGACGTGCCAGCTTTTCTTTAAGTTTTTGTTTGTCACGGTTCAATTTTTCGATCTGGCGTAGCAATTCCTTTCTTTCAAGTTTATCCATACTCGATGCTCCTCCAGCTGCGGAGGATTTTTCTTCTTTCATGCGCTGATTGGTTCCATTTGGTCGTTTTTCCTGGCGAATATTGCCATTATTTGCGAGTAGCTGGTGTCGGGTTATGGTTTGTTTTCATGCGCGTCATTATCGCAGCAGCTTCATACCAGTTTCCGTTGATATAACAAACAGTAGTAGTCCTGTTTGGTAGACGCCGACAGATGTTGCCATTAGCGGAATAATAATAGGTACGGCTATCCCGGTTGACTGTATCCCGGTCGGGTACACCCAGTTGTACCGCCTGCTTTTCGGGGAGCAAGGTGCGTGAAGGGGTTTGAAAACTATACTGCAAGGGCTTGTCACTCTTTAGTGCAGGAGGGTTCTGGGTGCAGGCGGTGCTGACAAACATCATTAATAAACTCATTGGTATTTTCATGTGCCATCTCCTCAGCATGTTCCGTTTCAGGCAGATAACGCTATGATATCTACAGCGACACCAAAAAACAGGATGATAGCTTTTGATGCCGGATGATCATACCACGCACTGTGATAACGAAACATACACTTCATCCTGTAACCGGGTCTGTTGATACAGTTAGTGGCGATATAAACTGCTTTTCTGTTTTTCCTTATGTAGAATCTATCAGGTATTGAAGGTCAACAAAGTTTCATGCTTTAGCGTTATGATAGGTGAGTACCACATTCCCTCTCTGATTATTCAGGATCATTACTTTGCCATTTAAAAAAAAGAAAATTGCCATTGTCGGCATGGCCTGCCGACTTCCTGGTGGTATCGAGTCCCCGGACGACTACTGGCAAGTTTTGAAACAGGGTACAGATGTCGTCACCAGCATTGACTCAAGCCGTTGGGGAACCGATTTCTACCAGCATCCGGATAAAAAAGAACCCGGTAAAAGCTATACTTTCGCTGCGGGTGTTCTGTCCCGGATAGACCAGTTTGATGCCAGTTTTTTTGGCATCTCCCCCCGTGAAGCAGCACAAATGGATCCGCAGCAACGCCTGTTGCTGGAGCTAACCTGGGAAGCACTAGAAAATGGCGGGCAAATACCTGCCAACCTGGCTGGCTCCGACTGTGCGGTATACATAGGCATTGCCAGCACAGACTATGCTCATCGACGTATGGATGACCTGTGCTCCCTGGACCCCTACTCCATGACAGGCAATACAGCCAGTATTGCCTCTAACCGGATTTCCTACCTGTTTGATCTGCATGGCCCCAGTGTCTCTGTGGATACCGCCTGCTCTTCTTCACTGGTTGCATTGCACCAGGCCTGTAGCTGCATCTGGAACGGTGACACTTCCATGGCACTTGCCGGTGGTGTCAATATGCTCCTGCACCCTTTCGGCTTCGTAGGTTTCTCCAAAGCTTCCATGCTATCTCCGCAGGGACGTTGCCGGGCTTTTGATGATAGTGGGGACGGCTATGTAAGGGCAGAAGGTGCCGGGATCCTGTTTTTGAAACCGCTGGAAGATGCACTGGCTGAAGGTGATCCTGTACAGGCGATAATCGTTGAATCCGGGATTAATAGTGATGGCCTGACGAACGGCATCAGCCTGCCCAGCCAGCAAGGTCAATGTGCCCTGCTGGAGAAGGTTTACGGGAGAGCCGGGGTTGACCCGGAGAGTATCACATATATCGAGGCACACGGCACGGGTACCGCCGTGGGAGACCCGATTGAAACAGCGGCACTGGCACAGGCGCTGGCTAAACACCGCCGACACGCATTACCTATCGGTTCAGCCAAAACCAATGTAGGGCACCTGGAGACGGCCTCTGGCATGGCCGGTATCTTTAAACTCATTCTCAGCTTGCAGCACCGCGCCCTGCCAGCTTCCCTGCATTTTCAGAAACCCAACCGGCACATTGATTTCAATACCGCTAATCTCAAGGTTGTCGATACTTTCACTCCGCTCGATGATACTACGACTCCCCTGCTGATGGGAGTGAACTCCTTTGGTTTTGGGGGTGCCAATGCCCATGTTTTACTGGAAGAGTTCCAGGTGGAGACAATGGCAGAGGTTCACTCATTACAACCACCCGGATTTCCCCCCCTGTTTCTGTCGGCCAACTCGGAGCCAGCGCTGCGTGCCATGGCACAGCAATACACTGAACTGCTGCACCAGCAGGCTGCCAACTATTATGATATTGCCTACACTGCTGTCCATTATCGACAGGCGCTTAAATATGGCATCGCTGTTGACGGACAGATTGATCATAAAGCATCAGGCACAGCCATAGTGAAGGCACTTCATCGTTATGCGGAAGGGACGCCGGTACACGATATTCCGGGCATGACAGAAGCTGTCCGGCTTGTCCCGGCTACCTCTGTGCAAACACCTCGACTGGCTTTGGTTTTTTCGGGTAATGGTTCGCAGTGGCAAGGGATGGGGTGCGAGCTGTTACAAACGGAACCCCTGTTTCGTACCACAGTCGATGAAATTAACACCTTGCTCCTGGCGCAACACCCGGATTCCCAACTGTGCCTGATGGAGGCGTTTCTGGCGTCACCTGAAGCATCAAGCCTGCATTACACGGAGACAGCCCAGCTTCTGCTGTTTGCCTTGCAGGTGGGTGTTATCCGGATACTTCGCTCACGTGGCTTGCAGGCTGATGCTGTACTTGGCCATAGTGTGGGGGAAGTCTCGGCCGCCTGGGCTGCTGGTGCCCTGAGTCTGGAACAAGCCGTGTCTGTTATTTATGAACGCAGCCACGCTCAGGGAGAAACCAGAGGCTCGGGTCGTATGGCGGCTGCAGGCCTGGGACTGAATGCTATGCAAGCCGTGCTGCAACGCCTGGGTATCCATGACCGCGTCACGATTGCCGGCATCAACAGCCCCAATGCCGTCACACTTGCTGGAACTTTCGACGACCTGCAACGAATTGGCCAGGCCCTGCAGGATCAAGGCAGTTTTTATCGTATTCTGGATCTGGATTATGCCTTTCACAGCCCACAAATGCGTAGCATCGAGACCCGCATTCGGGAAACCCTGAGCGGACTGTGCCCCCAAAAAAACCACACCCGGTTTATTTCCACGGTAACCGGTGGCGAGGTTTCCGGAGAAAACCTGGATGCCAGCTACTGGTGGGAAAATATTCGCAAACCCGTCCTGTTTGAACAGGCAATGAATACAGCCCTGGATACCGGCATCACGGTGTTCCTGGAAATTGGTCCACAACCCATTTTGCGTGGCTATATCAATGATTGCCTGCGTAACCGGGAGATCACGGGGCGCTACATCCCGACGCTCAGCAAAAAAGAAGACAGCCGAACAGCACTGCTAGAAAAGCTGTATCAAGCCTTCCTGGCAGGTTGTCCACTCAAACTGTCGCGACTCTATCCTCAAAAAGGACAGTTTATCAAACTGCCCAACTACCCCTGGCAGCGTGAAAGACACTGGTATACAGTTACCCGTGAAGGGCTGGATCTGGTCAGCAGGGAACGCCAACACCCCTTGCTGGGATATCCGGAAAAAGACTCACTGCTAACATGGTCAAATGAACTGGATCTACACAAGTTTCCCTATCTTCAGGATCATGTTGTCGATAACGGTGTTGTTTTTCCTGCTGCCGGCTATATCGAAATGGCACTGGCTGCCTCTCTGTTGCAGGCTGGAGCCCATACAGGCCAAGAACCTTGTGAAATAGAAAACCTGGAAATCAGGTCACCCATGCTACTCGACCATACCCGGTCGACCCGTTTCACCCTGTCTGCCGAAGATGGCAGTTTTCATATTGAAAGCCGTGACCGGCTCAGTGATGCGGCATGGACACTCAACGTAACCGGTCGCTTGCCAGGGAAAAGCTTTAAGCAACCACAGGAAGCACTGGATATTCCACAGCTTATCCGGCATTCCCGGCTGCATATCAGCGCTTCGGGGCATTATCAACTCACCGGACACGCCGGTCTTGACTATGGCTCCAGTTTTCAGGCAGTGGCTGAAGTTTGGCTGGTATCATCAAGCGTAGCGCTGGCACGTCTCACCACTCCCGCCAGTATCACAGATACAATGAAACAGTACTACCTGCATCCGGGGCTGCTGGATGCAGGCTTTCAGGTGCTGGTAGATATCTTCGCAAACACCGCTTGTGACGGTATGAGTGATCACGAAAAGCCTGTGGCCTTCATCCCGATACAGGTGGGAAAAACGCACCTTCATTCACCACTTGTCAGTAGCGATGCAGACAGCGCAGAGAGTGAAAAAAAGAAGCACGAAAAGGGAGAAGGAAAAGAAAACATAAAAGCAGTAAAATCAAAAGACCGGATCCCCGCCTATGTACAAGCACAGGTTCGTCGCCAAAATCCGCGCTCCGTACTGGCTGATTTCATCTTTTGCGATGCACAGGGGCAAGTGCTGGCAGAACTGATGAACTGCCGCTTCAAACGTATTCACATTGCCCGTCAGTACCAGTCTGAACTTGCCTGTTATATTTTCAGTAGCAGGCTGATGCCCCATGCTTCCCAGCAATTGACTGCCCCATCACAGCATCCCGAAAAATGGGTGCAGCAGGCACTTGACAAATTACAGAAGGCAGCACGCCAACAGCAGCGCCAGCTACATTTCCAGCAAATATTACCCCTGTTTGATGTCATGGTAGCCATGTTTGCCTGGCAAGCCATGCGGGAATTACAGGCAGCCGCCGCAGTGAGTAAGTGGTTCATGGTAGAGGATCTGCTTCAGGCAGGCGTGCTGGATGCACGCTATACCCCCCTGTGCCAGCGTATATTGCGGTTTCTGGAAACCAGTGAACTGGCAATACAGAAAGAGACACACTGGCAACTGGAGGCAGAACCCGGTTTTCCGGCGGCGGAAACTATCTGGTTATCCATTCTGGGTGATTCACCCGACTACCTTCCCGAGCTTGTACTGCTGGCTCGTTGTGGACAACACCTGGCAGCAGTCCTGGGCGGTAAAACAGACCCTGTCACCCTGCTCTCCCCGGCTAAAAGTCGCCTGCTAGAACATTGGTACCAGGCTTCACCCAGTCACGATGCAATCAATCGCTCACTGCTTCAGCTTATTCGGCAAATGGTCGCAGACTGGCCCTCCCGGCGGCGCCTTAGAATATTGCAACTAGGTGCCGATACCGGACTAACACGCCAGATACTACCGCTCCTTCCCCCAACGCGGTGTGATTATGTATTTGCCAGTACTGATGAACAGTGTGTCAGCGAAGCATCCATGACACTGGAGAGCTGGGATTTTGTCCATACACGTATGCTGGATATCGACTCCCCTGCCCCTGACATTGGCAATGCAAGCTTTGATATGGTTATTGCTACTCACAGCTTGCACCTCTGTGCGTCTTTACCCCATGCACTTCGGCAGCTACACCAGTGCCTGACCCGTAACGGCTTGCTCCTGTTACTGGACAGACAGCCTGACACATTCACTGACTTTACCCTGGGGCTAGACCCGCAATGGTGGAAGTACAGTGAAACAGATGCAGAACCCCTCTCATTACTCCTGAGCCTGAATGAATGGCAAGCACAGCTTCAGGCGACACACTTCACCAAACACAGCCTGCTAACCGAACCGCAGGCACTCATGAACGAAGGTGCTTTCTTATTACTGGCAACAGCAACAACCCCTGCCGATAGCGATACAGGTAAAACTGCAAATGACATGCATCATTCCGATATAATCTGTCAACACTGGCTCCTGCTGGTTAGTACAGCAGGTTATTCACAAACGGTGGGGCAGCTATTGAAAAAATCACTTGAAGGCAGGCAACAACAGGTGACGCTGCTAACGGTTCCGGAAAGCACGCAACAGGACACCCTGGCAAGCTTTTTTGCGAGTACAGCAATACCCGCTGCCGACCTTGATCACATCATACAGCTGACAGGTCTGGATGACTGGCAAACCAAATCTGAATCTTCTCCCCAGCAACGCGAGCAGCCCTGCCACCCATCAGTCTATACCACGCTGCAACTGGTACAATCACTGATACAACAAAGTGTAGCAACGCCCCCCCAATTATGGCTGCTGACAAGTAATGCTGCCGTCCTTGAATGGGACAATGAGCCGGAACCGGCCGCAGTAACACTACAACCTGCCTTGTCGCCATTATGGGGTTTTGGCCGGGTACTCATGAACGAACACCCTGAGCTGAATACCCGTTTGCTTGATCTACGGTTCGCTGCCAGAGAACCGGACATAGTCACCATTGTCAATGCTCTGGCGGCAGAGTGCCTGGAAGAAACAGGTAGCGAAAATGAAATACTGCTGTCTTTCCCTGACAAACCGGAAAACCCCAGGGACTATCAGCGTCATGTTTTACGTATGCAGCAGACCTCTTTAGACTCCCAGGCGATAACGGTACCTGAAAACACGCCCGCAATTCGTCTGGCATTCGCAACACCTGGATCCCTTGGCAATCTCTATTGGCAGCCCTTGCCCAAACGTCCGCTTGGGGCGAATGAGATTGAAATCCAGACCTGTGCAACCGGCCTGAATTTCCGTGATGTAATGTACGCCATGGGAATGCTCTCGGATGAAGCGGTTGAAGATGGCTTTGCCGGTGCAACACTGGGCATGGAGCTGGCCGGAAAGGTTACCCGTGTCGGTAGTGATATTACACACTATACTAT
>WFWY01000084.1 GCA_015490895.1 Thiotrichaceae bacterium
CCCAAATAACCCATACTCAAAAACCATTGACGAAAACTTGTCGCGGCTAAACAATATCAATGAAGAAACAACAGAAGGAGAATGGAACCGCGAAGAAATGCGATACTACGACAAAGAGGTATCTACACAAGAAAAGCGTGATGCTTTCATTAAGGTCATTAAGCAACAGAACTTGCCCCATATTTACCTGGAACGAAGAAAGCACCTCATCGAAGCAATCAAAGGCTCCATAAAAAACAAGGTAGTAATGGAAATGGGTTGCGGCAATGCTAGAACAATCTACTGGAATATGCGCCCAAGGGACTATGATTATCAATATATTGGTACAGATATTTCTTTTGCGAGATTACAATTAGCAAAGCAACTACTTCCAGAGTCTGATTTTATTCAATGCAGCGCACTAAACCTTCCTTTCGTAGATAGTATATTTGATAATGTTATTTCTTTCGGTATGCTGCACCATCTTCCGAATCATATTCAGGGCATCAAGTCGGGATTATTAAAACTTAAAAAAGAAGGTGAATTTCTTATCCATGAACCACTGGAAAAGAAACAACAGTTATTAACAGCCCTTAGACTTGAAAAACTAGGCGACATGCTTGAAGGTTACGAGCATTCCGAACATGATAATGAGCTGAACTGGGAAGAAGTGAAAGACTTCCTTAATAACCAACCATCCGTAACAACGGTATTCTCCCGGTTTACAGTATCTGTTGTTCGAGGCATAGGCAGTAAGATTATAAGTAAAATTCCGATAATAAAACAAAACGATGCAGCTTGGGGCTTGCTCATGCGGCTGGATCAAGTAGTTATAAAGTTACTTTGTCAAAAGCCAAATGTTCTGGGACCAGGTGCTGTTCTATTCAGACTAGCAAACAAATAAAGCGATGAAGCCACGGACTCAGATTCAAGCTAAAAATAAGATCCGGCAAGATCGTGAAGCACTTCAAAGTAGCAGGTTCAGTATTTCTGTGATGTTTTACATCAAACATTATATCTGTAAACACAGCTAATCATTACAAGTCAATATTATTAGCATTATGGTAAACAGATAAAAGATATGATATGGGACTAGCACCATTCACTTATTGAATGAGCTTGTTACGACATACACTTCCTATGCCAATAAACCCTATCTCAATAAAGAATATAGAATAATGCCTGATTTTGATGTTTTCAATGGTGATGCCGATGGTATATGCGCCTTATTGCAGTTAAGGCTCTCGGAACCTAAGAAATCCAGGCTGGTTACAGGTACCAAACGAGATATAAAACTACTGGACAAAGTCGACGCCAGACATGGAGATCAAGTCACCGTGCTTGATATCTCCATGAAGAAAAACAAATCTTCCCTAAACCGTATTCTAAATGCAAGTGCAAAAGTACTCTACATAGATCATCATTTAGCTGGAGATATTCCCAAAAACAACAGTCTCCAAGCCATTATCGATACGGATCCAAATGTGTGTACTTGTTTGCTCACCAATAATTTTCTTCAAGGGGCATACAGAAAATGGGCTGCGGTAGGTGCCTATGGTGACAATATGCAAACAGGTGCTGAAAAGATTTGTAAACAAGAAAACATCAAAACAAAAGATCAGATCGAGCTACAAAAATTAGGAATCGCGATTAATTACAATGGGTATGGAGCATCAACTCAAGACTTGCATTACCATCCTGCCGAACTCTTTCAATCACTACTCGACTATTCGAACCCACTGGACTGCATTGCCGACAAGTCCTCAGTTTATAAAAGCTTGTATGATGCTTATGAATCGGATATCAATAGAACAACCGCACTAAAGCCTGAGCTTGTCTCAAAGTCAATCGCTGTCTACATGTTACCAGATGAAGCTTGGGCTAGAAGAGTAAGCGGGGTCTTCGGCAACTTACTGGCAAATAAACACCCTGACCGTGCACACGGTATCGTGAGTCATCATCCTGAAGGAGGCTATGTAATCAGTATCAGAGCACCGAAAAACAACCCGAAACGGGCTGGTGAACTATGTAGCGACTTCCCAACAGGTGGAGGTAGAGAAGGAGCCGCAGGCATTAATCAGCTACCAGAAAACCAACTACCTAACTTCATCATTGAATTTCAAAAAACGTACCCTTAACTTAATCACCGAATAGTAAAAATACGTACAGGATAATCACTTGGGCTAACTAATAACTTTATGTGAAAAACCATAGAATTTCCGGGAGTGTATCTGTAAAAACGAAAAGTAAACTATAAAAATGACAACCTTAATCAAACCCTATGGGGGAGTACTGCAAAACCTGCTAATGGATACTGATAAAGCAGAACAACTTAAAATAGAATCAGAACACTATCTCTCAGTAACATTAAACAATCGTCAATTATGTGATTTGGAAATGCTGGCTAACGGCGCCTATTCACCACTAACAGGATTCATGGGGAAACGCACTTACGAAAGTGTTATTAATCACCTAAAACTACCCAATGGCCTCATGTGGCCTTTACCTATAGTCCTGGACTTAAAAGACGATATCACCGGGGAAATTAAAAAAGGAACTAAACTAGCACTTCGAGACAACGAGGGCTTCATGCTGGCTGCGATGACAGTTAGTGAAATGTGGACACCAGACAAAAAGAAAGAAGCTCAATTCACTTATGGTACGACTGATAGAGATCATCCCGGTGTAGAATATTTGTATAAAAAAACGGGGGATACCTATATTGCAGGTCTGCTACAAGTTGTACAACTACCAGAACACTATGTCTTCAAGCGCTTCCGCCGAACACCAAAAGAAATGCGCCGGTTTTTTGAAAAGCAAAGCTGGTTAAAAACCTTAGGTTATCAAACCAGTACACCTATCCACCGTTTACACTATGAAATACTGGTTAATGTAGCGAAAGAACATCAAACACACCTTCTTATACAACCAACAGTAGGCAGCACCAAGCCAGGAGATACACACTACTTTCATCGAGTGAAGTGCTATGAAAGTATATTGGATAAATTTCCACTAAAAATTGCAAGAATGAGCTTAATGCCACACTCCATGAGGATGGCAGGGCCAAAAGAAACACTGCTACATGCGATTATCCATCAGAACTACGGATGTTCACATTTTCTGGTTGGGCCCAACCATGCCTCACCCGCAAACGGTAAAGCTGAAAAATTCTATTGCCAGTACGATGCACAAGAACTGTTTCAACAGCAACGGTCAAATTTTGATATCAAAATGGTAGCCATCGAAGAACACCAATATCAACCATCTAGAAGAACATACCGGCCAAGAAGCCTGATTGAACAGGACGGGGAAGAAGGTCTTGTGATGACCGAGAATGAATTTAGAGAAAAACTTCACTGTGGCGAACCAATTCCGGAGTGGTTCTCTTTCCCGGAGGTTGTTGAAGAGCTCAATAAGAATTACAAACCTCGTTCGAAACAAGGATTCACATTATTTTTCACTGGACTATCTGGATCAGGCAAGTCCACATTGGCAAAAATTGTGTATGCAAAACTGGTCGAACATGGCACACGTCCGGTTACACTGCTTGATGGGGATGTTGTTAGATTAAATTTGTCATCTGAGCTTGGTTTTTCCAAATCTCATCGTGAATTAAACATTCGCCGTATTGGCTTTGTTGCTAATGAAATATCAAAAAATGGCGGGATTGCCATCTGTGCACCTATAGCCCCTTATGCCAGCGGACGCCGAGCAATAAGGGAACTCATACAACAGCATGGCGCATTTATAGAAATATACGTTTCAACACCATTGGAAGTATGTGAAGCACGGGATCGAAAAGGCCTTTACGCAAAGGCAAGAAAGGGAATTATTCCAGAATTTACTGGTATTAGTGCCCCCTACGAAGCCCCTGTAAACCCTGAACTTAATATTAATACTGCAGACAAGCAACCCTTAGCTGCTGCCGATGAAACATTACTCTACTTACTCAAACAGGGTTTTCTAGATAACAACAAAGAATAAAGAAAAAGTCTTTCTGTCACATGTGTAAGCGCCCTTAAACCCACCTACTACCCATACCCCACCCAATCCGCCACACTTCACCCATCACAAACAAACGGATGGAGAAGAAACAATGACGGAAAAAAACCACCGCCAGCAATTCTGGCAACAGCACCTGATCAAACACCAACAATCCGGTCTGTCCGGTATCCAGTATTGCCAACAGGAGCAACTGACCTATCACTGTTTTATCTACTGGCGACGCAAGCTAAAAGCCACAGACACAGCCGCAGCAACACTTCCCAGTCACGGCATTGAAACCACCACTGAGTTTACACGCGTTTTGCCCACCGCTTCGCCAAGCCAACACGACCAGGATGCACTGGAGTTATCCCTACCCAACGGGCTGGTCATTGGCAATATACACGCCGGTAACCTGAGCTGCGTACGCCCTTTGCTGGAGAGCCTGTAATGGCGCGCTATTTTCGCCCCTCTGTCGAGATGCCGGAGATTTACCTATACCGCCCACCGGTTGATTTTCGCAAAGCGGCTCAGGGATTGGCAGCCATTGTCGTACAGGAGCTGGGGCATGACCCCTTTCAGGGTGCCCTGTATGCCTTCAGTAATCGCCAGCGCAACAAGATCAAATGCCTGTACTGGGAAGACACGGGTTTCGTCCTGTATTACAAGGCACTGGCCGAAGACCGCTTCCACTGGCCGGCAGGTGAACAGGCGCTGATGACGCTCACGGGGCAGCAGATCAACGGGTTGCTTGATGGCTACGATATCAGCCTGCTAAAAGCACATAAAAAACGCCATTATGAGTCATTATTTTAGCGACTTATCTGCCTGAGTTTGTGATAATAAATACCATGAAAGCCGTACCGTCAACAGCCCCTGAAAAGCCTGATTATCCTGATCTGGACAAGGCACAATTGCGGCAGTTGCTACTGGAAAAAGAGGCCGAGTTTGCCAATACTCTGAAGCAGCGCGACCAGTATATTCAGCTACTGGAAGAGATGTTGCGACTGGCGAAAATCCAGCGTTTTGCCGCCCGCTCTGAAAAAAATAGCCTGCAGGGTGATTTGTTTGACGAGGCAGAACTGGAATCTGCACTTGACGCAATAGCCGATGAACTGCCTGATGATGCGCCAGGAAAACCCCGCACCCAAAAGCGCAAACGCGGCTTCTCGCCGACACTGGAACGCAAGCGCGTTGAGCTGACACTCAGCGAGGAAGAAAAAGCCGGTGCCATTCGCACGTTCTTTACCAAGGTAAAGGAAGAACTGGATTATATCCCTGCCCAGCTGGTGGTGCTCGAATACTGGCAGGAAAAGGCTGTGTTTGCCCCTGCTGAAGACAGCAACAGTAACACCGGCACCGATGAGGGTAACAACCGTACAGATGCAGATGCATCTGTAGAGGATAGTACAACCACTGACAGCCATACCGATAGTCAGTCCACAATCATCGCCGCACCTTGCCCGCTACATCCCCTGGGCAAATGCCAGGCCAGCACCCGCCTGCTGGCACAGATCATGATTGGCAAATATGCCGATGGTCTGCCCCTGTACCGTCAGCAAGGCATCTTCAAACGCTACGGAGAGGAGCTGGATCGTGGCAACATGGCACACTGGATGATCCGTTTGGGTGATGATGTCTTTAAACCACTGATGACCCTGATGCGCGAGCATCAAAATCAAAGTGACTACCTGCAAGCCGATGAAACCCGCATTCAGGTTCTTAAGGAGACAGGCAAAACTGCCCAGTCAGACAAATGGATGTGGGTTGTCCGGGGAGGACCTCCCGGACAGGTCGTCACCCTGTTCGAGTATGACCCTTCCCGTTCAGGTGAGGTACCCGAACGCTTGCTGCCAGACTTTCAGGGCATCCTCCAGGTCGATGGCTATTCCGGCTACGCACGGCTGTGTCAAAAAAATGGCATCACCCGGATTGGATGCTGGGATCATGCACGCCGTAAATTTGTCGAGGCGGCGAAAGCTGCGGGCAACAAACGCGCATCGGGCAAGGTGACAAAAGCCGATGTTGCAGTGGGCATGATCGCCCGACTGTATCGTATCGAGCAACAGATAAAAGACCTGGATACGGCCGAAAAATACCGGCACCGCCAACAGTTGAGCGTTCCTGCACTCAATGAACTCAAAGCCTGGCTGGAGAAAAACACCACCAGATTGATGAAAGGCAGCCTGACCCGCAAGGCCATGGAATATTGCCTCAGCCAGTGGGAGTACCTGATCGGCTATTGCCAGCGGGGAGACTTGCATATTAGCAATGTACTGGCGGAAAACGCCATCCGCCCCTTTGCCGTGGGTCGCAAGGCCTGGCTGTTTGCTGACACGCCGCAGGGGGCACGCGCCAGTGCCACCTGTTATTCATTGATAGAAACTGCCAAAGCGAATGAGCTGGATCCTTATGCCTATATCCACTATCTGCTGGAACACGTTGCTGCGGCTGATTCGCTGGAGAAGTGGGAGGTGCTTCTGCCATGGAATGTGCCTCTGGCGAAAATTTAAGTGAAGGGGGAGTAGGTGGGTTTAAGTGCGCTTACGGTCGATTCAAAGTTGAGCTGATTTATGCAGAGAAATATCGTACAGTAAGTGAAGCTAAAACAGGTATCTTTGAGTATATAGAATTGTTCTATAATCGAGTTAGAAGGCACTCCGCTATAGGCTATATGAGTCCGAACGATTTTGAAGCAAAACCTAATTAGTTAACTGTCCACTTTTCGTGGGGTACATCAGCCTTCTCTATGGCTTTTGATCCAGTGATTCCTTGAGTTTACCATATTTATCCCATTACGAGGTGCTACCTTGCTACCACCAGAGTAACAATAAATTTACTGAACCTTGCTACCAAAAGTCATCTCAGGGTCTGCCAAAAGCAACCAGGTTGGCTTTTGCTGCATCTAATTGACTAATATAGAGTAACCCACTTTGCTTTGCCTATACAGATTACTGTAATTCAATGGGTTATCAGGAAAATGACTGAGGCTGAATCAGGCTCTTTAGCTGATCTGATGCCCCTATTTAATTCGCCTTTATTTTATATAATCAATAGCCTTTTCTATTCGTTCCAGTGTGCGCTGCTTGCCAATTAACTTTAAGGTCACATCCAGGGATGGTGACATGGCAGTCCCCGTGACTGCTACGCGTAATGGCGGCCCTACCTTACCCAATTTTAGATCCAGTGCCTTGCACACTTGCATGATAGCCGCATGAATGGGTTCCAGATCCCAGTGATCTACCGTGCCCAAACCTTCGTGTAATGCGGCAAGAACCTCTGCCGTTCCCTGCTTAAACTGCTTCTTCGCTGCTTTTTCATCGTATGTATCAAAATCCTGATAAAAATACCGGGCAGCTGCTGCTAACTCTTTCAGAGTTCTAGCTCGCTCTTTCAGAGCATCAATGACATCCGTTACTGCGGGCCCTTGCCGGGTATCAATACCCTGATCATTAAACTGCCATTGTAAATGTTCTGCAATCGTTGATGCTGGCATCTCCTTGATATAATGCTGATTGAGCCATTGTAATTTCTCGGTGTTAAAGGTTGAAGCGGCCTTGTTAACATCTTTCAGGTCAAACAGGGCTTGCATCTGCTCACGGGAAAAAACCTCCTGATCCGCATAAGACCAGCCCAGGCGTACCAGGTAGTTCAGTACGGCATCCGGCAAATAGCCTTCGTCCCGATATTGCATCACACTCACTGCACCGTGTCGCTTCGACAAGCGCTTGCCATCATCACCCAGTATCATGGGGACATGTGCATATATGGGAGGTTTCTGCCCCAGCGCACGCAGAATATTTATCTGTCGTGGAGTATTATTGATATGGTCATCTCCCCGTATCACATGCGTGATCTCCATATCAAGGTCATCGACCACAACCGTCAGGTTATAAGTAGGCGTGCCATCGGAGCGGGCAATAATCAGGTCATCCAGCTCACTATTATTAAATATTACCGTGCCCCGAACCCGGTCATCAAAAATCACCGTGCCTTCTTGCTGGTTTCGAAATCGCACAACGGGTTCAGCGCCTTCCGGGATATCTGTACGTCCATGACACAAACCATCATAACGCGGTTTCTGTTTGGCAGCCCACTGCGACTCTCTCAATGTTTCCAGGCGTTCTTTACTGCAATAACAATAATAGGCATCCCCCTGATCCAGTAATTGCTGGATCACGGCCTTGTAACGATCAAACCGCTGTGTCTGATAAAAAGGCCCTTCATCGTGATCCAGCCCTAACCACTGCATGCCTTCCAGAATGGCATCTACCGATGCCTGTGTAGATCGCTCGCGGTCTGTATCTTCTATTCGCAAGATAAAATCACCCTGCATTTTTCTGGCATATAACCAGGAAAACAGGGCAGTACGCGCTCCACCTATATGCAAATAGCCGGTAGGGCTGGGAGCAAAACGGGTTCTCACTTTGGTCATGGTGATCTTTTACTACATGATGGAAAAAGCGCAAGGGTAGCACTGACATCCAGGAAAACAAAGCGCAAAGCCAGCCGCTCGTACCTTTCCGCTTTTTATCTGTGTATTCATCTTGCTGGTACTCTATTTGCTGGAGGACGGCTCACAGATACTCTATCGTTTGTTTTATACAACAAACACACAAAGAAAACGAACTTCTTCTATAATATTCCGTCAGATACTTTTGTCGCAAGTATCATACAACGAGGCAACATCATGTTCAGGAGATACATCACACAACTATTCACGCTACTTATCACGCTTGTCAGTATTAGTATGAGCCCGGCAGCCACCGCAAATTTTCATGATGTTCAGATTGACACCACGCATTATTCAGGGACTGCCTGCCCTTCCGGCTCGGTCACTACACGTCTGGACCCTGACACGGCCAAACTCTATGTTTATTTTAATCAGTATGTTGTCGAAGCTCATGGAAGAAATCAACGCACATTGAGGAAAACCTGTCAGTTACATATTCCCATCAAGGTTCCGGAAGGTGTGAGTATATCTCTGGTGGATGCACACTATCTGGGAGATATCTCGCTACCAGCAGGAAGCCATGCTCGTATCATGAATGTCTTCTCATTCTCAGGCACACGCGGTACGCGCTTCAAAACAGAGTTTCACGGCCCCAGTCGTAACCAGTATAGCCTGCGTGACCCGCTAAGCTCTCTGGCAAATGTCTGGTCAGTCTGTGGCAAAGATACAACACTAAGGATTATTACCTCAACACGCGTAAAAACCCAGGGTAGTCGCATGAAGTCACATGCCGACTCACAACGGGGTTTCGTCACCCAGCTCCGTTATCGCAGCTGTCAATAGACACTTGTGAGTGCATAGAGCAGCTTATGACATCATGCGATGCCTGCAATATACAGATGGCTGCTCCTTGCTATCACCATATGCACTTGTTAGTATGCGGCCTTGAACCCGACAGAAAGCCAAGGTTCAGGTAGTGGGTGTACGCTGCCCGCTTGTTTTGCTCTTTAAGGAGCCTGGTTTCTATCATTCAAACACGAGATACAAGGATGTCACGAGTCACCGCTCAGGAAAGCAAATCCAGAAAGGCGACTTAAGAAAGTCACCCTGTGATACATATCGCCTATAAATAAAAGATATAAATTATGAGTGCAAAAAACACCCCACATAAAATAGAAAACCACCTGTCTGAAATTGGCACTTCCCAGACCACCGCCTCCACACTGAACAAACTGTATCCTGAAGACTTGCTGGAACCTCATAAGGGGCTGAATATTCGTGAGTTCTGGAATGTGCTGGCACGCAACAAAAAACTTTTGACAGGTATTACAGCAGCAGCTTTCCTGCTATCATTACTGTTATCTTTATTCATGCCTGCTGTATATAGAGCCACAACAACCATACAGATTGAACGACAGTCTACAGCCGTTGCTGATGTTATTTTCGAATCTAGCAAGCAACGCAATGAACGTGACTACTGGCAAACCCAGATTCAGCTTTTGCAAAGCAATACATTAGCACTGGAAGTCATGGACAAACTGGGTATCAAGGATGACTTCACCTCTAAAAAAGGTTTTTTGTCTTTCCTGCGTTCACACCCTCCGTCACCGGAGTCCAATTTTCTGAAAGGACTCACTGTAGAGCCCCTCGCTAACTCTCAACTGGTCATGATTCACTACGAGTCAAATGACCCGGAGCTATCCAGTCAAATAGTTAATACCCTTGCCGAAACCTATATTCGTACCAATCTGGAACGGCAATATAGCAATGCCGAGTACACACAGAAGTTTTTGCAAACCCAATTAATGCAAGCCAAAGAGCGTCTCACCCGCTCAGAAAAAAAGCTGGATCAGTTCGCCCGGAAACATCGTATTATCTCTCTGGATGGTGATCAGACAACCGCGACCCATGTGCTGAAAAAACTCTCCGATGAGCTGGTTGATGCAGAACGCAACCGCGCACAACTGGAAAGTGAAGCCACGCAACTGAGAAGTGCTGCAAACTCGCCAGATCCATCCATGATGCTGGACACGCCTCATATGAGGAACCTGAAGAAAAAGCTTGATACTCTCGAA
>WFWY01000085.1 GCA_015490895.1 Thiotrichaceae bacterium
CTTATGACTGGGCTCCTTTTGTCTTAACCGGAAATTGGCGCTTAAGGAGCCTCTGATTAAGTCCGGTCGAATTTCCTGTGAGATGAAATTCGTCAGTTTTTTGATAGAAAAGTTAGTACTAGTCATTCTATTGGTCACTTTTATAGCGAGAAAATAGCGATATTTCAGCCTCAGGAAAACGACTGGGACTTGATCAGAGACTCCTTAACGATTTCAATAATCTCACCTTATGACGCTCCTGTGATTTTCGCTACACCTCCTATTCTCGGATAGCCCCTGGACTTTCTTGCACATTTTTTTATGTCGGCGTATCTTCACCAGATGAAAAAAACACTGATCGAACGAATACTCACCGCACGTGTTTATGATGTGGCCAAAAATACGCCACTAGAGCTGGCGCCCGCCTTATCCAGACGTGTCAACAACCAGGTCTTTCTCAAACGGGAAGACCTGCAAACCGTTTTTTCCTTCAAATTGCGGGGTGCCTTTAATTGCATGTACCAGCTCTCGGATGAGGAAAAGTCGCGCGGGGTGGTTGCAGCATCCGCAGGGAACCACGCACAGGGAGTGGCTCTGGCAGGAACCAAACTGGGTATAAAAACCACCATTATTATGCCAAAAACCACACCAGAAATTAAAGTGCAGGCGGTAATAGCACATGGTGGTAAGGCGATATTACGTGGCAGCTCATATGATGAAGCCTATGCTTACGCACTGGAACTGGTTGAATCCAGAGGGCTTACCTTCGTACACCCCTTTGATAACCTGGACGTCATTGCCGGACAGGGAACCATTGGTATGGAACTGTTACGCCAGCACCCGGATCCGATTGATATTATTTTTATCCCCGTGGGCGGCGGTGGCCTGATTTCAGGAGTGGCCAGTTACATTAAGTACCTCAACCCGAAAACCCGTATTGTCGGCGTTGAGCATGAGGAAGCACCGAGCATGTATGAAGCACTTCGGCAGGGAGAACGTGTGACTCTGGATCAGGTTGGTGTCTTTGCCGATGGTGCAGCTGTTAAGCGCGTGGGTAAAAACACCTTCGCCATTGCCCGGGATGTGGTTGATGACATGCTACTGGTATCGACGGATGAAACCTGTGCAGCCATCAAGGATGTTTTTGAAGATACGCGCACCATGCTGGAGCCTGCCGGAGCACTCGCCATTGCCGGCCTAAAAAAATACGTTGCTAACCATTCTGTTAAAGAGCAGCAATTAATTGCTATTAGTAGTGGTGCCAATATAAATTTTGACCGTCTGCGGCACGTCACCGAACGCTCTGAGCTGGGTGAGAATCGCGAAGTACTCCTTGCGGTCACAATCCCGGAACAACCCGGAAGTTTCAAGACATTTTGTAAAGCCATTGGCAACCGACCTATTACCGAATTCAACTACCGCTATTCGGACAGTAAAAAGGCTCACGTATTTGCTGGTGTCAAACTGACCGAAGGTATTGAAGAGAAAGAACGTCTGCTTCAATCACTCGCGGATGCTCACTATCCAGTACTGGATTTAAGTGATAACGAGCTTTCAAAAGTACACTTGCGCTTCATGGTCGGCGGACATGGGCAGGGAGCTGTGAATGAGGTACTCTATCGCTTTGTATTTCCTGAAAGGCCGGGTGCCCTGTTACACTTTTTAACCAGCCTGGGGAATGACTGGAATATTAGCCTGTTTCATTATCGGAATCATGGTTCGGACTTTGGCAGGGTTTTGGTGGGCATTCAGATTCCGCCACAGCAGCGGCGTGATTTTTGTGCTTTTCTGGATAAGCTGGGCTATGACTGGGAGGAGGAAACGGATAATCCTGCTTATCAGTTATTTCTGGTTTAGAGACTGTGCCACCTTTCCCCGACAACTTCCAACAACAGGAAAAAGTGGCAAGACAAGACCGGAGCTACTGGCCATTAACGGTTTTCACCACCGCACTGTTCACATGCTCATTTCTCTGATAACGACGTTTCATCTGACTCAGCACACGTTGTGCATCCGCTTCGGTGCCATAAGGGCCTATCTGTACCCGATACAATGTTTGCCCATTGGTGTTCAGCTCACTCACATATGCCTTGTACCCTTCAGCTACAAATTCATCCTTGATACTCTCTGCTTTGGGAGCACTGCTACTGGCAATCAGCTGCACAACATAGCCTTCTCCGGTTGAGACATTTCCACCGCTGGTATCACCGCTACTGCCACTTGTATTTCCACCACCAGAGGTATCCCCTCCCGACGTGCCACCACTTGTATCACCATCATTAACCGGTGTGCTTGAACAGGAAGCCACCAACCCTAAAACAGCGACCAGAGCCATGACATGCATCCATTTCCTTGTTATTCCTTTCATTGTGATCTCCTTCATTATTAATAAATTTTGTGGTATCAGCCAGCATTCATTCAGGCAGAGTACAGCTTAAAGATAGTGTGTATCAGAACAGATTGCAATAGCTCATTTTAGCCGCTTCAGGTCATTTTTTATATTCACTATGGTTTCATCAAACATGGCTTTTTCTGTATCTGTCAGTGGTAACTCAATCACTCTGTCCATCCCCTCTTCTGCCAACACACACGGTACTCCCATGGCCAGGTTTCTTTCGCCATATTCCCCCTCCAGAATAGCCACGGCAGGTAATACATGCCGCCGATCCAGTACAATCGCTTCGACCATCTCGGCAATCGCTGCGGCAGGCGCATCATAGGCGCTACTGTTTTTCTTCAATGCCAATATCTCAGCCCCTCCAAAGCGTGAACGCTCCACGATCCTGTCAATCGTTTCCTGGTCCAGAAAATGCTCAATCGGAATACCGGAGATTGTTGTAAAACGCGTCATGGGCACCATCGCATCACCATGCCCACCAAGCACCATTGCACTGATATTCTTTACAGAATAGCTCGTTTCCAGGGAAACAAATGCCGCCATCCGGGAAGAGTCCAGCACGCCTGCCTGCCCAAACACCCTTGAACGATGCCAGCCCGTTTTCTTCCAGGCATAATACGTCAAAATATCAACCGGATTGGATACCAGAATAACCTTGGAATCCGGCGCATATTCCATCACACTATCCATAATGCCATCCAGAATACCCCGGTTGGTTTCCAGCACATCCGAACGTGACATACCCGGCTTGCGCGGAATCCCGGCGGTGATAATCACCAGGCCCGAATCAGCCATAATGGATGCATCCGTATCCCCAATCACCCGTGTATCATAACCAAACAAGGGAGCAGCTTCCTGGATATCCAGCGCGGCACCTGCGGCCGCGCCTTCTTTCACATCGACCAGTGCCAGCACCTTGCACAAACCACGTTGAGCCAGAATTTGTGCCGTAGACTCACCAACACGTCCCGCACCTATAATAGTAATTTTATCCATAGTCCTGCTCCTCGTTCTTTTTTAGTCATAAGCTGAGATTAAGTATAGGCAATAACAAACGCTCACCCCTGGCTTAAAAATCGTATACGATAAGCCGTCCTATATCAGAAACTCAAGAACTATCATGACCTCTCCTATACATCTAACCGAATATAGCCATGGCGCAGGCTGCGGCTGCAAAATTTCACCCGCAGTGTTAGATATCATGTTGCAAACACGCCTCACTCAACCTTTCGATGACGCATTACTGGTTGGCAATAGCTCACGCGATGACGCTGCCGTTTATGACCTGGGCAACGGGACGGGAATTATCAGCACGACGGACTTTTTTATGCCCATCGTGGATGACCCCTTTACTTTCGGACAAATCGCCGCCACCAATGCCATTAGCGATATCTATGCCATGGGCGGTACACCAATTATGGCCATTGCCATCTTTGGCTGGCCACTGGATAAACTCCCTCCAGAAGTAGGCCAGCAAGTCATCGAGGGGGGGCGGAAGACCTGTCAGGAAGCCGGTATTACACTCGCCGGAGGTCACAGCATTGATGCCCCTGAGCCTATTTTCGGGTTAGCGGTCACAGGCACTGTAAACATCAACCAGCTCAAACAAAACAATACCGCTCAGGTGGGAGATCATATCTATCTAACCAAGCCGCTCGGCATTGGCGTATTGACCACGGCACAAAAGCAAAAAAAACTGCGCGCGGAACACACTCACATCGCCATAAAAACCATGTGTCAGCTCAACAAAATCGGCAGTGAGCTGGCACAGATACCCGGTGTGAATGCCTTGACCGATGTCACCGGTTTTGGCCTGGCAGGGCACCTGCGAGAGGTCTGTGAAGGCAGCGGGTTACAGGCCAGACTTTATTTTGACCAGATTCCGCTTTTACCCCATATCCATGAATACCTGGATATGGGCTGCTCGCCCGGGGGAGCACAACGTAACTTTAACAGTTTTGGGCATGTACTTGGTGCGATGACACAACGTCAACGCGCTATTCTCTGTGACCCGCAAACCAGTGGTGGTCTACTGGTTATGGTCAGCAATGAAGGCAAAGAGGCTTTTCTGGAGACGACTCACGCGCATGGACTGGTGCTAACACCCATCGGACAAATGCTTCATCCCTCAACGCCAGAAGCCGTACGGATCTGTATAGAGACCTGCCAGGTGTAGCTATTCATCGTTATTCGTAACTACTCAGCTTGTCACTTACTGCCAGTAATAGCCCTGATGTGTGAAAAGAAAAACTGGAAAAGCAACACTCCTCTTTCGCCGCTCAAGAGATTCCTATGATGCCCGGAAAAATTGACAAAAAAGTAATCATTTGAGAAACTCGGGCATTCACCCGTCCAAACAAAACCTATGTTGCATAAATTTCTATCCATACTTATTTTGCTTAGCATGGCATTTTCTCCTCTAGCGGCAGAAGGTCATCCAGATACTCATGCAATCAATACCATGCAACACACTGCAGCCGGTACAATGACGCACTGTTCACACCGAACGAAGCATCAGGGCTGCTGTAAAATACAATGCCAATGTGTAAGCTGTTTCTGTGGATTCGCCCCGGTTTCTATGACAGCCTTTCCATTACCGGAAATTGAAAATACAACGTGTGCTTTTATCAAGAACAACACAACCTTTAACCTTATCAGCCACGTACAATCCCCAGAACTCCCTCCCCCATTAGTCTGAAAGGCTGTCCGGGAATAGACACTATCAGGGGTGGTTTGCAGTCATTTCATCCTCAAACAAACGCCTGACTCTGTTTCACCCAAAAAACAAGATTAATTATTTAAAAATCCAATGCAACAAATCTGCCTCTTCTCTCAAAGGCGTACGGATAGAGCCATCGGGATGCTAAATGATTAATCACTTCGTCAACCTTTTGTACGCCTGCTCGAAGTAATGAACAACAGAGAGTGATACACTTTTGATATCACTGTCTGTTAGAGCTTCAAGCAAACACAGGATTGAATCGCTTGAACCCAAACATTGAACGTAATCTTGACCGGTTTTTACATCAAATCCAGTCAAAAACCTTAGCTTTTGCTGTTTTTCGATTAAAAGACGAAGAAGTGGCACTCGATATTTTACAGGAAACCATGATGGGTTTTGTCAAATCTGCACAGCGTTATGATGAAGAGGCGTGGACGAATTTGTTCTACAAGATCCTCACGCGCAGAATAACGGACTGGCAAAGAAAACAAACCTGGCGGCGTAAGCTCCGGCATATCATGCCGTTCTCGCATCTGGCTGAACCTGAAGAAGACCTGGATAACTTTTATACCGATACCGATAACACACAATCCAACCCGGTACATTCACAGCAGCAAGCCGATGAACTCAGCAAGCAGTTTGAGAACGCGTTAAACGACCTGCCTGCACGCCAGCAGGAAGCTTATTTACTGCGTCAATGGCAAGGCTTGAGTATTCAGGAAACCGCCGCCATTATGCAATGCTCGGAGGGGAGTGTGAAAACCCACTTTTTTCGTGCCATGCAAACCCTGAAAGAGCAACTGGGGGAGTGGATTCATGAAACCTGATCGCCCGCCATTTTCTCCCGGTGAGTACCTTGACCGGCGCAAACAGGCATTGACGCACAAACACCAGCGGCGTCTACAGCGTATGACACGGGAAGCCATGCTGTCACGCGCCAAACCCTGGCATTCCAGCTGGGTGAAACCTGCTCTGGCAACAGCCTTTAGTGTGATGCTGGTCACCACATTTGTGCTTTTAAAAGAAGGAACAGAAAATGTCCCCAATCCAGTACTGCAGGATGCTGATTTACCTGCATGGGTAACGGATACCGAAGTCCCCCTAACTTTAATAGAAAACCTGGAATTTTATGATTGGCTCGCACAACAACCGGAAAACCAACAGGCGAAACTACAAACCTCTCTTACCGTGGCTATTAATACCTATTATCAGTATCGTTTTAGCCAGCGACTCACCACCCGCGACCCTGCCCAGAGGGTTTCTGGAGCAGCTTCCTACCCTGGAGCGGTTCAAAGATAAGGAGTTTGAAGTATTCATGCAGTATCTTGCCCAACAACAGAATAACAAGGCTAAACAACCATCAATAAAGGGTGGCCTGTCTGGTTCTAATGATCAGGAGGATATTCTTGATGCTAACTGATAGAAAAGAAATACCAACGATCATCAAGCTCATTCCCGTATTAATCCTTGGACTGGGACTGCTAGTCATTATTTTGCCATCCAGTGCCGACAACAACAAAGCACTCCCAGCAATGACACACTGGGAAAGTTTGCCGGAAGATATGAAAACATTGCTGGGTCAATACAAAGCAGACTGGGGTCAGCTTTCCCAGCAACAAAAGCAGTCCTTGCTGATGAATGGAAAACGCTGGATGAGCTTTCCCAAAGAGCGTCGCAATGTACTCTGGCAACGTTTCCAGCGATGGCAGGCAATGTCTCAAGAGCACCGGCAAAGCATGCAAAAATCCTATGAACGCTTCAGGCAGATGTCGGCAAAAGACCGCCAGAAACTGATGAAAACGCATGACCGTTTTCAACACATGACGCCGGAAAGACAGCAACAAATGATGCAACGTTTTAGAGACTTTCAACAACGTGGTGGGTATACTGTTCCAGGTTCCATGCCGGGCTCCATGCCAGGTTCTATGCCAGACTCCATGCCGGGCATGGATAATATGATGCTGCCTGACAACATAAATATGAGATAAGCCCCACTCAATGACATTAACCGATTTCCATCCCTTGCAGGCCGCTTTATCAAGCAGCCTGCTTTTTTTATTGGTGCCCGCCTATGCTGATGTATCAACGGTACTTTATACAGGCCTGACGCACACTAACAACCTTGAAGTTCAGGCAGGCAATGATATACGACTCAATGATCAGGGCTCCCTCAGCCGAAATGGTCTCGAAACCGGACTATTGCTCAACAAGCAGTCTCTGGATTATAACGGGGGTTACCTGCTGGAAGCGAATGCTACTTTTAACAAAGACCTGTCTGCCAATAACAATAATATTTCCCGGGCAAGCCTGGCTGCCAGCAAACTCTCCGCACTCTCTCCTGACTGGTTAGCACGCAACACGATCGCTGCAAACTGGTATGAAAATGATGCACTACCCAGCAACAACTATAAGGGGTTATCACTGAACTCCACATTGGGTTACTTAAATAACAATGGTGGCGGCACCGACTTGTCCCTGTCTCTACGACAAGAGCAACACGATGCTGTCAGCACAGATCGCTACGATATCTTCCGCAGCAGCATACAGCTGACACATTATCTCCCGCATAAAAAAGAAGCAGCCTACTGGGGACTGCGAACAAGACTCCGCAACAATAATGCCAATGATAATAGCCGTGATTATTATTCATTCATGCTGGGCGTAACGCGACACCAGTTTTCGTTGGGCTCCTTCACAGGACAAGTGGGGTTAAGCTGGCAACATGATGACTATGAGCAACCGACCTCTCTCACCATGCTCAACCCACTCCCTGCAAGCAACATGCCATCCATGCCCCCAGCCACCAGTATGCCGCAGGGCACAGGTGCCACAACCACCGAAAAGCGTAAAGATAATCTATACTACCTTTCACTACAGTTGGGAAAACCACTGACCCCATCATTAAGCGTGCAATTTTCAGCCAGCCTGGGACGTTATGACTCCAGTATCAGTGACCAGGCTGATACTTTTTATAGCAGCTCAATCAAGTTCGCCTGGAAACTCTGATACGACTCCAGGACACGGGTTAAGAAGGCTGATCAAATAATCTAACCGGCTGTTTCGCCGTAAAAAATACAGACTGTCCTGAATTACTGGCTAACCACTTCCCGACTACTCCGAAAAAATTTTTGAATAAAAGACAGGGTTCAGTCAACCTTTCCCCATTCCACCCGAAATTAACCCTGTCGTCTGGAAAACCAGACCGATTATTTCTCACTTACAGGGTTTACTCGTATGAAAAAAACTAAACTATTAACCGCTATTGCACTGGCCATTGGCATTAGCACACTAGCCGGCTGTGGTGGTTCCAGCTCCACTGCACCTTCTCCCACCTCACTTTTAGGTAGTGCCTTTAAAGGGCCCATTGACCAGGCAATGACCAAAATTACGGACGCTACAGGCAATGAGCTTGCTTCAGCAACCAGTAACCAGGGCAAATTCGAGCTTGACAATATGACACTGCCCACCGATACCGAAGCGGTCTTTATTGAGACACAGGGCGGCTCTTTCACTGATGAAGCAACCGGTGAAAAGGTGACACCTTCTGGGGGTCTGATGAGTGTCTTTACTGTTGCAGAACTGAAAGACATCATTGCAAACAGACAAGTCATCGCCTTGACGCCAGAAACGACCTTAATGGCGACACTGGTAAAGCAAATGATAACTGATGGAAAAACGGCTAGTGAAGCAATTGCTGCTGCTAAAGCTCAAGTCCAGACACAACTCATTGATGGTACCAGCCCGATTGCAGGCATTCCTGGTGATACCCTGTTCCTTATTGGTGACCTGAGTGCCCCCACACCCGCAGACCAGTCAGAAGCACTGGCTAGAAACCGTTCGATCAGTTTCTCCTATGAAGCACAGACCATGAACCTCACTCCCGTTCAAGTATTTGAATTGATTGAGAAGCGTGCACTGGACATGCAGGACGGCACACTTGACGGCATGCAAAACGGCACAACTCCTATCACAATTACCGACAAGGATGGTACAGTCAAGCCACTGGGCGCAGACCAGAAAACAAAATACGCTCTTGAGCGTACTCGCCTGTTTAATAACACAATCGCACGCTTAGGCCGTGGTGATCTCAGTGATAACGAATTGCAAGCGCTACAACAGCTCGGTGTTGATACTGATTTCTTTATGCAACAAAATCAAAATAATCAAACAGCTGCGGCAAATACCAAAAACAACCTGGCAGCTACCGACTTGCCTGCTTTCAACCACTTGCCTGTCCTTCAGGATGAAGATGGTGACCCCACTGATGCCAAAGGTACCTACACATTGACCGCTGAGTCCAATGTAAATGTGACCGTTAAGGCTCCTGGTGAGAGCTGGATAACACCTATGCTGCGCTATAACCAGTCACAACTGCCTCCGGTCATTAAGGCCAAACGGGGGGATCAGATGACACTCACACTGGTTAACAACCTGGAAATTGACCCGACAGATGCTCAAAAAAATGAATCAACTATTCATTGGCATGGTTTCAAGATCCCTGGTGATCAGGATGGCGGTCCTGACTTCCCGGTTGCCGCAGGTGCCACAAAAACCTATAGCTTCCCTATGTTGCAACCCGCTGCATCTCTATGGTTCCATCCTCACCCTGACCTCAAAACAGGTGAGCAGGTTTACGGCGGCCTGGCAGGTGTCTATTTGCTGGATGATGCAATCAACCAGCAACTCGTAGCGGACAACAAGCTTCCCGCTGGCGACTACGACATCCCGATAGTATTTCAGGGACGTCGTTTCAAAGACGACAACGATGGTGACGGTGTACGTGAGCTGCTCTATATGGACATGGAAATGGATATGGATGGCATGCTCGGAGACAAGATCCTTGTTAATGGCGCTGTACTTCCCAAACTGGATGTCGAAACACGCCAATACCGCTTGAGACTGTATAACACCTCAAATGCACGTAGCTTTGATTTTGCTCTCTCCGACGGGACTAACGATAATATTCCCTTTAAAGTTATCGGTACAGATGGTGGATTATTGCCCAGTCCGGTTGATGTGGATCACATTATGCTAGGTGTTGCAGAACGTGCTGAAATCGTTATCGACTTTAGTAACTACACAGTTGGTGACAAGCTGATGCTCATTAGTAAAGGCTTTAGTGGAAGCGCCATGATGGGAATGCCTGGCATGGGTGGAAACAACATGGACGGAAACAACATGGGCGGAAACAACATGGGCGGAAACAACATGGGTGGAAACAACATGGGTGGAAACAACATGGGTGGAAACAACATGGGTGGAAACAACATGGGTGGAAACAACA
>WFWY01000086.1 GCA_015490895.1 Thiotrichaceae bacterium
TTCTCCCGCTTGCTTTTAATCCAGCTACCATCTCACTACTTAATGTAATTATAACTAAAAAATCAATATATTAAGAAAAACAAATCCACCAGAACCCCTTGTACAAAGCCATTCGTCATAAATGACTAACTTACTTATTTTCAAATACTATAGACTTAAGAGCGAGCGGGTTTATATTGGTAAAATAATCTTATCTATTAAAAATGTTATTTCTATACTATATTAATAATAATAGAATTCTATAGCATACATCCAATATAATTAATAAAAACTAATTATAATAATAACAATGGATCTTAAAGATATAAGAAAAAGTGCTCATTTCATTCGCATGTTTGAAGTGCAGCAAATAAAAGAATTATATGATGCTGTCTATTCATCGGTCATCGCCTCTTTTTCGGTGGCCACACTCATTTTTTATCTCTTTTCGAATGAGATTAAAGCAGCTCCCGGTGCATCTTTCTGGATCTATCTAGTCTGGGGTATTACCCTGCTTCGTGGTATTGATGGTTATCTATACACCACCGGCAAGTACAAAAAAACCAACGTCAAAACACATTTATTGCGTATCACAACCTTCACCACACTGGGAGGAATTGGCTGGGGTTTAATTGTCTGGAACTACTTTCATATATTGACACTGGAACATCAGGTCTATTTGCTACTTATCATGGTTGGGGCGACCGCTTTTTCAACCACAACCCTCTCATATAGCCTGATCATTGTTATTCCATTTATGCTAAGCGTTCTACTGCCCTTTGAATACATGCTGGTGGCTGAAAATACCACATTTCATTCCGGTCTAGCCCTGCTTATGTTGTTTTATCTGTTGTTTCAGGTAGCTGGCACCATTCGTATTAACAAGAAGTACCTGGAGAAGATTCGCTCACAAGTTGAATTTAAAATAAAAGAAAAGGAATATAAAAACCTTCAACATGCGATTGACCAACATGGCATTCATAGCATTACCGATGTGCAGGGTAAAATTGTCTATGCAAATAAACAGCTTGTTAATGTCAGCCAGTTTTCCAAAGAGGAGTTACTGAATAATAATTACCGGATTATGCGCTCCAGCGAACACTCCCCTGCTTTCTGGAAAGAAATGTGGGAAGCCATTGTAGCTGGAAATGTCTGGCGTCATAAAATTAAAAACAAAGCCAAAGATGGTAGCTACTTCTGGTTAGACACCACCATTGTTCCTTTTCTAAACAGTGAAGGTTACCCCTATCAATATATCGCCATTAGTACTGATATTACCAAGCTAAAAGTCCTTGAACAGCAAAGTAATAATGAAAGAAATGATGCCTTAACCCGTGCAAAAGTATCACAACTACTACAGCGCCAGAAATCATTAAAGGAACGCATGGGGGAAGTGTTGGAGCTTATATCACAACGTATTGATATAGTTGATAAAAATAACACACAAATGGGGGTTTTCTTAATCTCTGAAAAAACCGGGAATCTCAGGCTTTATCTGTCACAGGGGCATTATCAATCACGTTCAGGTATACAAAACACCTGTATTAAAAAACTCGTCTCCTTATGCCGAAAAGCCGTTATTTCAGCTGAAGTATATGTATTGAATAACTGTTATGAGCAAGATACACAGATTTCGCCCGCCAACACATCATCAGGACAAGGCTATTGTCTAGTCCCACTCATACAGCATGACACCATACTCGGTGTTCTTTTTCTTGCCACTGCCCCCTACCCCAACCTCAGCGAAACTCGCTTAAATACATTACGTTATATAGGGAACTTGCTGGCTATGGCGGTCGTCAATGAACAGGTAAGAATAAACCTGGAAAAAGGCAGACAATATGCTGAAGATATCGCAAAAACCAAGTCTGATTTTTTAGCCAACATGAGCCATGAAATACGTACCCCCATGAATGGCGTACTCGGCATGTTGGGCTTGCTACAAGATATGAGCCTGGATCAAAAAGCCCATGCCTACGTGGAAACGGCACATGGCTCAGCCAATATGTTGCTGAATGTGATCAATGACATTTTGGACATTTCAAAAATAGAGTCTGGCAAGCTACATATTGAAGCCATTAATTTCAATCTGAGAAAAGCACTCGAAGACACTACAGACCTTCTTTCCAACCTTGCGTTGCAAAACAAGATCGAGTTACTTTGCTATATACCACCTGACACAAAGACCTATGTTAAGGGTGATATGCTTCGCCTTCAGCAAGTGATCAATAATCTGCTCAGTAATGCCATCAAGTTTACCCACCAGGGCGAGGTTTCCCTGACCGTATCAACCCTGAAGGAAACAGTAGACCATTGCGTGCTACGCTTTGAGATTAAAGACACCGGTATTGGTATCCCTGAAGAAAAACAGGATATCCTGTTTCAGGCATTCACACAGGCAGACACCTCCACTAGCCGGGAGTATGGCGGTACAGGCTTGGGCCTAACTATATCCAAAAGCCTGATTGAAATGATGGGCGGTGAAATTGGCTTCACCAGTGAAGTTGGTGTGGGTTCTACTTTCTGGTTCGAACTCACTTTTGAAGCCCTTACCCAGGCTGAGACAGTTACTCACTCGCTAGATAAACTCCGTGTCCTGGTGATTGATGACAATAAAACCAACTGCCTGATACTGGATAACTATCTGCAAGCACAAGGTGTACACTGTATCGTTACCACAACAACCCATGAAGGCCTGTCCTTACTTCAGAAAAGCACCTACAACAAGCAACCTTTTGATGTGCTGTTACTCGACTTCCAGTTACCGGATGAGAACGGGGACAAAATCGCCGAAATAATACGCCAGAATCCGCTCTATGCTGATCTGAAAATTATCCTGCTCAGTTCCATCGGGCTTGATACCAGTATGGATCCACAGGGTTATTATGATTTAATGCTCAACAAACCGGTACGGCAATCCTTCTTGTATGATGCCATTACTACCGTCATGCAACGTACAACCACACATAAAGAGCAAAAAAATGACAAACAGATGCCTGCTGAAACCTTGTCAGGAAACATCCTTCTGGTTGATGACAGTCGGGTTAACCTTTATGTAGGAAAAGAAACACTCACGAAGCTGGGGCTAAATTTTGATATCGCAACCAACGGTAAAGAAGCCGTTTCAGCCCGAAAAAAGCAACACTATGATGTTATTTTAATGGATTGCCAGATGCCTGTCATGGACGGTTTCGAAGCGACGCGGTGCATCAGAGAATATGAAAATGCAACCCAACAACACCCCACACCGATTATTGCGCTAACGGCTAATGCGATGCAGGGAGACCATGACAAATGTGTTGAAGCCGGCATGAGTGACTACCTGTCCAAACCCTATTCCCTGCGAACACTCTCTGACATGCTGGTAAAGTATTTGCCCGAACAGAGTGCGCTAGACAGAGAAATTAGGCTTCCAGAAGAGATCTGTTAGGGAGACTCTGATTAAGTCCGGTCGAATTTCCTGTGAGATGAAATTCGTTAGTTTTTTGATAGAAAAGTTAGCAATAGTCATTCTATTGGTCACTTTTATAGCGAAAAAATGGCGATGTTTCAGCCTCAGGAAAACGATCGGGACTTGATCAGAGGCTCCTTAACCCTGGTGAGGATAAGGCTTTGAGAATAAGGCATCACGACGAGTCATAGCAGAGCCATGAGGAGAAATGACAACGCCGTTATCAAGGGTTTCGTCAGATAATTAGCCGCCATTGACAGTTACTGTACCAGGAGCCTGCCCGAGAATAGGCAGTGTAGCGAAAATCACAGGAGCATCATAAGGTGAGATTATTGAAAGAGGCGAATAGCCTTCGCTATTTAACGATTTCAATAAGCTCAGATTAGGATGCTCATGGGATTTGCAGTAGCTTCTTCGTTTTCGGACAGGCTCCTAGTTAACGGTCTTATCGACAATCTTATTGTCACTAATCCATGACATCATGCTACGTAGCTTTGCACCCACTTCTTCAATCTGGTGTTCGCGTCCAATACGACGCTTAGCCTTCAATGTTGCACTACCTGCCTGATTTTCCAGAATGAATTCACGTGCAAATTCACCGTTTTGAATCTCTGTCAAAATTCTGCCCATTTCTGCTTTGGTCTCTTCCGTGATCACACGTGGCCCGCGCGTTAGATCACCATATTCTGCTGTATTCGAAATGGAGTAACGCATATTGGCGATACCACCTTCATACATCAGATCGACGATAAGCTTTAATTCATGCAGGCATTCAAAGTACGCCATCTCCGGTGCATAACCGGCTTCAACCAATGTTTCAAAACCGGCCTGAACCAGTGCAGTTGCACCACCACATAAAACAGCCTGTTCACCAAACAAATCTGTTTCGGTTTCTTCCTGGAAAGTTGTTTCGATAATACCGGCACGCCCCCCTCCATTGGCTGAAGCATAGGACATGGCAATATCCTTGGCGACCCCTGATGCATCCTGAGCGATAGCGATAAGCGTTGGTACGCCACCACTTTGTGTATACGTCGAACGAACCAGATGCCCGGGACCTTTGGGAGCAATCATAATAACATCCAGGTCTTTACGAGGCTCAATTTGTTCATAATGAATATTAAAGCCGTGTGCAAATGCCAAAGCAGCACCCTGTTTGATATTAGGTACAATAATTTTTCGATACAAAGCCGCCTGGTGCTCGTCAGGAGCCAGTACCATAACGACATCCGCATCTTTTACTGAGTCTTCCAGAGACATCACCTTCAGGCCTGCATTTTCTGCCTTAATTGCTGATGCAGAGCCTTCCCGCAGACCGACAGTGACATCGACGCCAGATTCTTTCAGGTTATTAGCGTGTGCATGCCCCTGAGAACCATAACCAATAATAGTGACTTTTTTGCTTTGAATGATTGATAAATCACAATCACTGTCGTAATAGATATTCATTGTCGATTGTTTCCTAATAAATTGATAGTTGAATTGGGTATCTTATGAGCATCCCCTTAACCTGGATCCGTAACTTCAATACGGACAGATTTTGAGAGCCGCAGTGTATAAGGGATACCTGCGGATCGCAAATACTCATCCGGTGCAGTGATCGGTGGAAGCCGCTTACAATAAATGCGATGCCCTTATATCCGTTAAAAATGACAAGCTTCTAGCTAGAACTACTACCACGTATGATGCCAACCGCGCCAGAACGCGCAACTTCCAGCACCGCATGTTGCTGCATGGCGTTCAAAAAGGCATTGAGTTTGTCCTGACCACCTGTGACTTCAATGGTATAGGTGCGGTGATAAATATCCACCACCCTGCCCCGAAAAATATCCGAAACACGCGTAATAGAATCACAGGACTCTGCATCACTTGCTTCTATCTTGACTAGCAACAGTTCACGCTCAACATGAGGATGATCGCCCAGATCCAGCACTTTTACTACGTCAATCAGCTTATTGAGCTGCTTCATAATCTGCTCAATAATCTGGTCATTACCGTGCGTTACCAGGGTCAGGCGCGATAAAGTCGGGTCATCTGTTGCAGCTACATTAAGTGATTCGATGTTATAACCACGAGCAGAAAATAGTCCGGCAACACGCGATAAGGCACCGGATTCATTTTCCATCAGAATTGAAAGCGTATGTCGCATTAGTAATTACCTTGTTAGGCCATTAGACCAGAATCATTTCATTTTGACCTGCACCCGCAGGAATCATCGGGAAAACATTACCTTCCTTTTTGGTAATGAAGTCCATAAAGACCAGTCGATCTTTCATCGCCAGCGCTTCTTTCAAGGCTCCTTCAACGTCACCCGGTTTTTCGATACGCATACCGACATGGCCATAAGCTTCGGCCAGCTTGACAAAATCAGGCAAGGCATCCATGTAGGACATGGCATAGCGTTTCTGGTAAAAAAACTCCTGCCACTGACGCACCATCCCCAAATAGCCATTGTTAAGGTTGATGATCTTCAGGGGTAGCTGGTACTGCTGGCAGGTTGCCAGCTCCTGAATACACATCTGGATACTACCATCACCAGTAATACAACCCACTGTTGCATCAGGATGAGCCAGTTGTACGCCAACGGCTGCTGGCAGACCAAAGCCCATCGTGCCTAAGCCTCCGGAGTTGATCCAGCGATTCGGCTTGTCGAATTTGTAATATTGAGCCGCCCACATTTGATGCTGCCCTACATCAGAAGTGACAAAGGCATCACCCTCACTGATCTCCCAGAACTTCTCAACGACGTACTGAGCCTTGATTTCATCACCATCCTGCGTATACTTCAGGCAGTCTTCTGCTTGCCACTCAGCAATCTGTTTCCACCAGTCAGCCAACGCCTGCTGATCCGGTTTCTCACCCCGACGCTGTATTTCCTTTAGAAGTTCCGGTAAAACATTTTTTACCTCCCCGACAATAGGCACATCCACAGAAACATTTTTAGAAATCGATGCCGGGTCAATATCAATATGTACCACTTTGGCATGGGGGCAAAACTTTTCAACATCACCCGTCACCCGGTCATCGAAACGTGCACCAATAGCTAAAATCAGATCCGCTTTGTGCATGGCCATATTCGCTTCATAGGTGCCGTGCATGCCCAGCATACCCACAAACTGTTTATCCGTGGCGGGGTATGCGCCCAGCCCCATCAGGGTATTAGTAACAGGAAAACCCAGCTCCTGGGCAAAGGTCTTTAGCTCACTGGACGCACCGGATAGGATGACACCACCCCCGCTATACACAATAGGCTGTCTGGCGGCCAGTATCAGGTCAACCGCATTTTTAATCTGCCGGGGATGGCCTTTAACCGTTGGGTTATAGGTACGCATACTGACCGTTTCGGGGTAACTAAATTCGGTTTTGTCTTTTGTTAGATCCTTGGGAATATCAACCAGTACAGGGCCAGGCCTGCCTGTCGTTGCCAGATAGAAGGCCTTTTTTATGGTTTCAGCCAGGTCTTCAACCCGTGTCACCAGAAAATTATGTTTCACGCAAGGACGGGTAATACCAACAATATCCACTTCCTGAAAGGCATCATTGCCAATCAGGTCACGATTCACCTGACCCGTAAAGACAACCAGAGGCACCGAATCCATATAGGCATCAGCTATACCGGTAACTGCATTCGTGGCACCGGGGCCAGAGGTGACAATAGCAACCCCTGGCTTGTGGGTTGATTTGGCATAACCTTCAGCAGCATGTATGGCTCCCTGTTCATGCCGCACCAGAATATGACTGATGGCATCTTCAGCCTTATACAGTTCATCATATAAAAACAGAACAGCACCACCCGGGTAGCCAAAGATGGTATCCACTTTCTCAGCTTTCAGACATTCAACAAATATCTCAGCGCCGCTTAATTTCACTTCGCGAACTCCTGTTAGGCTCAATGGTGACGAAACTCCGCATGATATAACGAAAAGTCAGGAAAATCATACAAATTTTTTGAGATTTTGGGGATATCTTGAGTCTTTGTTTTTTAATTATTTTTCTACATAAAAGACAATAAAGCAACAAGCTTTACAAGGTTTTACAAAGGTAAAAGTGACATACTTTGCTTCGCAGAAGACAAGCCATTACAATTCCCCTGACTATCTTTTTTCTAATTGGTACTTCGCTATGCCCGATTCCCCGCCACCGCACTTTCCTGCTATTTCCCATCACGGTGCTGTACATGGTGTTACCGGCTCCTGCCATGAACTTCATATTAACCCTGAGCAAAGCGTGCTGGTCGATTGTGGTATTTTCCAGGGTGATGACCGGTCACCACATGGAAAGGCAGATGCCTATAATCTGGAGCTGGATTTTACTATTAACAAAGTACAGGCACTGATTCTTACCCATTGCCATATTGATCACGCCGGGCGCATCCCGTGGTTACTGGCCGCAGGCTTTAACAAACCCATCTATTGCAGTCACCCCACTGCAAAACTGTTACCAATCATGCTGGAAGATGCTGCCAAAATGGGGATTACTCGCGACCGAAAAATTATTAAAAAACTGGTGAAAAAGGTCATTGATTTGCTCATCCCTCTAGATTATCAACGCTGGACACCCCTCACTGAGTACTTACGTATTCGCTTACAGCGAGCGGGGCATATCCTGGGGTCTGCCTATGTTGAATGCGAGGTTCGTTTGTCTGACACGCCTCGGCGTATCGTATTTTCAGGAGATCTGGGTGCACCCCATGCCCCACTCCTCCCTGCACCGATTGCGCCTGAGTATTGCCATACCCTGGTGATCGAAAGCACCTATGGTGATACATTACATGAAAAAAGGGCACATCGAAAAGAACGCCTGAAAGCGATTATTCAACGCTGCTTTGAGAATCGTGGTGCAGTGCTGATACCCGCCTTTAGCCTTGGTCGTACCCAGGAGCTGATGTACGAATTTGAACACATTATCTATGAGAATGCAGACTGGGAAAATATCGAAGTCATTATCGATTCGCCTCTAGCCAGCAAGTTTACCCAGATCTATCGTGCATTAAAGCCATATTGGGATGACGAAGCACAAGCAGTTATCGAACAGGGTCGCTATCCATTAACTTTCAAGCAGCTCTATACTATTGAGAGCCATGAGGAACATAAAAAGACCGTTCGCTATCTAAAGAAATCCGCACGTCCTGTCATCGTCATTGCCGCAAGTGGAATGTGTAATGGTGGGCGTATCACGGGTTATCTGAAAGCATTACTCGGTGATAAACGAACAGACATTTTGTTTATCGGCTATCAGGCGAAAAACAGTATTGGCAGACAAATCATCACTTATGGTCCCAGGCATGGCTGGGTAGAAATTGATAATCAGCGCTATACGATTGAAGCCGCAGTCCATCAAATGGGTGGCTACTCGGCACATGCAGATCAGCAAAATCTCATCGACTTTGTAACCCGAATGCAGTCCCCACCCAAAGAAGTTCGTATTTTGCATGGGGACGAACGCGCCAAGGCAGTCTTCAGGAACAAGTTGGCCGAGCTGTTACCCACCACGGACATACGAATACCAGATAGTTAAGGAACCTCTGATTGAGACACCATCTTTATTTTATTTTTCGACCACTTGCAGAGATACAGTGCCTTTCTTGAACAGGTGTGGAGCACGCAATTTCAGCGCGGCCAGCCCCTGCCGTCCAGGTTTCCCCCACTGTTTCGCTGACAGAGGGGTACCCCGCAGGGTGTTATAGGCCTGAATAACATTTTTTACATAGAGACGGGTTTCCTTATAGGGCGGTATTCCCTGGTGCCTGTCTACTTTTCCTTCTCCTGCATTGTAAGCTGCCAATACCTTTTCCAGTTCTCCCTTGTAACGTTGTTGCAAAAAACGCAAATAGCGCGTACCCGTCTGGATATTTAAAACAGGCTGATCGCTTTTTGCGACATCCACACCAAAGCGTTTCGCAGTGTCGGGCATAATTTGCATCAACCCCCGCGCACCTGCTGATGAAACCGCATCAGGGTTATAGCAAGATTCAATCGCAATCACTGCACGAAGCAGGTTTGCATCCACATGGTAACGCCGCGAAGACTGGGTAATTAACCCATCATACGGTTGTGCTTTTTTAAGTAACTGCTCACGTGTTGCCTGTTTACAAGGTGTTGCCAACAGCAGGGATGGCAACAATACCCAGAGTAACAGGCTAACAGCGAACGTAGTGTAGTGATGGGTTTTCATGCGTCAATTCCGATCAGTAATGGATGCCCGGTATATAAGTACTCCAACCCCTGAAAACAATACCGCGTTACTCTCTCCCTGTTTCCCATGATTGTAGAGTAGCCTCTATGGCAGACTTGTCCGCATCCGTTAGTATATTGAAATTAGTTTGTAAAATAGCGGTTAACTCCTCCTTGCGTTTATTAACCGGCTCTGTAAACGTGGCTTTTTTGCTGATGATATCCTTGATTAATTCCATACGGATACTATTCAGTATTTCCGAAAAAAGAGGAGTTGTACTGGCCAGTGCATTCAGTTTTTCCAGGATACTCTTGTGAATACCCGTCCCAAGCCGACTTGCACCACTATAGTCTGAGACCTGTTCTATCCAGGCGGGGAAAAAACCTTCCCTGCCATCAGGAAACAGGGTCAGATACAGCTCAATAAACTGATCATCTTCAGTGCCCCGGGTCTGTTTCGCTTTCATTAACCACTGTTGATAATCCGCAAACAGATAATAGCCCGTACCTTCCGCAACACGCTGATGGGTATAACCCGGCAACAACGTATCAAGCCAGCTCATATCTGCAGGTGCACTGGTATCGGTTACTGCCTTTTTACGGAGTACTTGCACCATTTTATCCCGCAACCCAAGACCGTAGGTATACATATTGGCAAATTTCTCACTCGTATCTGCTTGCTGATAGGCCGCTCGAAAATTGGCGATAGCTGTTGCCATACCTTCACCAAAGAAAGTCTTGATCCGGTGCCCAAGGAGTTGCTGCTGAAGTGTCTTTGCTGTTTGATTATCGGTATCTACTTGCGCTGTGGCAGCATAAATCCAGCCTTTTTTGTCTTCATTATTCATGACATAAAGCCAGGGGTCATTATATCTGACACCCCGCAGTTTAACCGGTGCAGTAACTTCGCTCACCTGCTTCAGCCAGATCACTTTACTATTAGCCGGTAATTTAGCAACGACTGGGCTGTCAATATTGGGAGACTGACGCATATTCACCGTGTTGAGTATAATCCTGAGCGTGACATCATCTGAAACGTCAGCTTGTGGGGTTATACTGGTAATCGTAATGGCCTTATCAACGGGCTGCTCATTATTATCCGAACAGCTAACAACCAGCAATAACGTCAGCAGCATCATGAGGTAAAACTGTAATTGATCCATTGTCATACACATCCCTTCTTTCATCGTTCATTCCTTATTTGAGCATTCACCGGGTTTGATGATTATAGCGTGTAATCTGGCTTATATCCCTTGTCTTTCAGTGCTGGTGGGGCTGTTAGGGCAAACCAGGTACAGGTGTTGCATCTGTCCTTGCACAAACTGAGTATTAGACAGGGATAGTTTACAAGGTGCCCCTAAATTATGAACCCCGTTCACCGGGCAGGAATAAATTAGGTGCCCTTGCGTAATACCATTTATAATGCGCGAATTATGTCTGTGTTACAGGGTTAACCAACAATGATGATAAAAAAAATACTCACCACCGGCTTCATAATGGGGCTCTTTTTACTCAGTGTATCTGCTATATCTGCGCCAGATGCCATCACCAGTGAGAAATCCTCCGGAGGGCTAAGCAGTCTTGCCCAAAAGCTCGGTATTGGGGGTAGCAATGAACCCCTGCACCCGGATGAGGCTTTTCAGCTTTCGGTAACAGCCGAAGGCAGTACACTGAGTGCCATATGGACAGTGACACCCGAACACTATATCTATCGTGATAAAATTCGCTTTAAAGTAAAGTCGCCCGAGTCAGTGACATTGGGAAAGCCGGAGTTTCCCGAATCCAAAACGAAAAAAGACCCCTACCTTGGCGACACTGAAGTCTATGAGCACAGCTTCGCCGTCAGGGTGCCTGTTATCACCAGCGGCGATGTCGACGAAATAACCGTCGAGACAACATACCAGGGGTGCTCTGAGAGTACGGGCATTTGTTATCCACCCCAGAAAAAGACACATACCGTAAAGCTCTCCTCAATAGCTGCTACCAAAGCCCCTGCTGCGGAGTTGCCGCAAGATGTTGTGTTGGAAAATACTACCGCTGACTCTGCAAGCACAGGTGTCGTACCTGGTACAGGAGCCTATATCATGCACGAAATCGTGCCTGAACAGGATGCCATCCTGGATAAGATTAAGAATAAATCTTCCCTGGGCACCATCTTCATGTTCCTGCTATTTGGGATCGGGCTGGCATTAACACCTTGCGTGTTTCCAATGATTCCTATTTTGTCAGGCATTATTGCCGGTCAGGGCAAGCAGATAACCACCCGAAAGGCCTTCGCCTTGTCACTGGCCTATGTGATCCCCATGGCGATTATCTATGCCATTATCGGGGTTATTGCAGGGCTGGGAGGTGCCAATATCCAGGTTATTTTTCAAAACCCCTGGGTAATTAGCGCGTTTGCCATTATTTTTGTATTACTATCGTTGTCAATGTTTGGCTTTTATGAGCTTCAGATGCCCACCAGCATCCAGTCGAAACTGACCAGTATTAGTAATCGCCAGGAAAGTGGTAGCTATATTGGCGCTGCCATTATGGGCGTTTTATCTGCGTTGATCGTTGGTCCCTGTGTGACAGCGCCATTAATTGCAGCACTCACCTACATTGCCCAGACAGGTGATGCCGTACTGGGTGGTTTTTCACTCTTTGCCTTAGGTCTTGGCATGGGACTACCTCTGATTCTGATTGGTACTTCAGCAGGTAAACTGTTGCCAAAAGTGGGCGCCTGGATGGATGCCACCAAAGCCGTTTTCGGTGTATTGATGTTGGCACTGGCTATCTGGATGCTGGAGCGCATCTTGCCGTTCACCGTGATTATTGCCTTATCTGCCATCCTGCTGATTATTTCCGGTATCTACTTGAAAGCATTAAGCCCTCTTGCAGATACTGTCAGTAAATGGGCCTATTTGTGGAAAGGTGTGGGTTTTATCCTGTTGTTGTACGGCTCCCTGATGCTGGTGGGTGTTGCCAGCGGCGGACACAGCCTGATACAGCCACTAAAAGGTTTATTCGGTCGTGTCGTTTCAGGTCAAACAGTGCAGCAGCAAGGTTTGATTTTCCAAAGAATACGCAGCCTTGATGAACTGGACGCCGTACTGGCGCGAGCAAAAAATACCCGCCAGGCTGTAATGCTGGATTTTTATGCTGACTGGTGTATTTCATGCAAGGAGATGGAACACGTTACCTTTAAAGATCCTGGTGTCATTCAGGCACTTGACAATGTTATATTGATACAGGCGGATGTCACTGAAAATAATGAAGATGACAAGGCATTGTTGAAAAAATTTGGCCTGTTTGGCCCTCCCGGTATCATTTTCTTTACACCTGACGGGGAAGAGAACAAGGCATATCGCGCTGTTGGTTTTGTCAAACCAGAAAAGTTCAAGGCTGATGTCGAACGTTTTCTCCGTGAGGTCAACCCAGAATAATTCCATGATCAAAAAAACATGGTTTATTTCTGACCTGCACCTTGATCCCACTCGCCCCCAGCTCATTACCTTGTTGCACGAATTCCTGGATGACATCCAGAATCAGGCCAGCGCCTTGTACATACTGGGAGACTTGTTCGAATTCTGGGTCGGCGATGACGTGGTTGATTCAGTTGCGGGTCAGGCCTTTCTCCCGGTAATCAATCACCTGCGTCAATTATCTGATCAGGGTGTACAGCTCTATTTTACTCAGGGTAATCGGGATTTTCTGATTCGCCAGCGCTTTATCAGCAGTACCGGCGCTCGTTTGCTTGCGGATATTCACAAGATTAATCTTTACGGCGTACCTACCATCCTGCTACATGGAGACACCCTATGTACAGATGATAAAAACTACCAGCGTATGCGGCGTTTGTTTCGTACCCGTTTTATACAGAACATCTATCTTTCCCTGAGCCTGAAACGCCGTTCAGGTCAGGCTTCCCGAGTACGCAAGGCCACCCGCAAACAAACACAGGTAAAACACAACGACATTCTGGATGTCAATCAGCAAGCCGTTGAGCAATTGATGCGAAATACACAAGTTACACAAATGATCCACGGACATACCCATCGGCCAGCGGTACATGAATTTGAGCTGGATGGTAAAAAAGCCATACGTTATGTCCTGGGAGACTGGCACGACAGGGCCAGTTTTCTCGAAGCCAGCCCGAAAGGACTAAAGCTGGTCTGGTAGAACCATTCTGTCGTGTTAGCTCTGTCATTCCGTTCAATGCCTTGTCCACATGAAAACGACATTACTTGCTATTTGCTTCATTTTTTCTCTGTGGATGCATAACAGGCGACATAACTGGACTGGGCGATGTAACTCACGGTAGCAAACGAGTGCAATCCTTCGATATTGCCTGCTTCAATTTCTCAACCCATTGTCACACCTGCTCGCATCAACAAGAGCCCGGCAGCTTTCCTCTGGATTTAACCTGGAATCCCTCGATTGAGCACTTCAAGCCATCATTGAGAGTGGGTGTAATTAGAGTGTGAGTCGATGTGGTTTCCCCAGATTGCATGCGAGATTAAGAGTGTATCTGTGGGGCACCCGGGGACTATCCGGGATTGGCAACTGAAATAGATAAACAATAACAAAAAGAACTAACATGGGTTAATGACCCGGGCTGACCGGTCAATTACGCTTCTTCAGGTCGGGGCTGATTCTGTCCATGACTTTCTATTTCTTGACACTCTCATACCAACCAAATGAATAAAAACCAGTCTGTTCATCGCGCATTACATTACATAGAACAAATAGGACTATTACTGATTGTCATTGCAACTATCATTGCGGTGGGTGAAGAACTTTTTGTCATGCTTGACAAGAGGCATGTTGACTTGCGGGATCTGCTCCTGCTCTTTATCTATCTTGAAATTATTGCGATGGTGAAAATTTACTATGTACAACACCGACTACCCATCCGCTTTCCTATCTATATCGCTATTGTGGCACTGGCCCGATACATTATTCTCGATTCAAAATCATTCGCGCACTGGCAGCTGTTTGAAACAGGGCTGACAATCGTCCTGCTGACCCTGGCAGTATTGGTGGTGCGATATGGCCATGTACGTCTGCCCTACTCCGAAAAAAACGACATTCCGGGACAGGAGGATAATTAGGAGCTTATCAGTGTATCTTACGCGCTACTTTCTATTTGTACTATACTGGCTTTAGCAACCTGTTTAACCCGGACATTTCATGCCAATGACAGCCTCCTGGTTTATCCAAGAAGCCTGTTAAAATCCGGGTTGTCGCCAATCACAGGTTCAGCTCAAATAAGTCAAACAGATAGAAAATACATGCATTGAAACACACCGTGTTATCTGTGTGCTTTCCCTTTTACACTTTCTCCATTGACTGGTGGGGACTTTAAAGAGCCCGGTATATGCAACAGAGCCTTCTGAAAATAAGCGGCTTTGCCGTTTTTCTAAGCGTCCTTTTTCTAAATGCCTTTGTGGATCTTGGCCACAAAATCATTATTCAAAATACTGTCTTCAAGGTTTACGATGGTCAACACCAGATCATATTAACGGCCATTGTCAATGCCCTGATCTTGCTGCCATTTATTCTGCTATTTACTCCTTCTGGCTATGTCTCGGACAAGTTTCCCAAGAACAAGGTGATGAAGGTCAGCGCCTGGGCGGCCTTGCTGATTACTCTGATGATTACAACCAGCTACTATCTGGGACTCTTCTGGCTGAGCTTCTCGCTAACTTTTTTACTGGCTGTACAAAGTGCCATGTATTCACCTTCCAAATACGGTTTTATCCGTGAACTGGTCGGTGAAAGGCATCTCGCTGAAGGCAATGGCATGGTACAGGCCATTACCATGATTTCTATTCTGGCAGGCACTTTTTTCTTTTCCATCCTGTTTGAGCAGTTATTACCCGAAGAAGGTATTGCAGACACCTCCACATTATTACGACAAATTGCCCCTCTTGGCTGGATGCTGGTGGGTTTGACTACGCTGGAATTATTCTTTGCTTACCGCTTGCCTCAAAAGAAACAGACAGATCGTGACATGTTGTTTGACTGGCAGAAATACCGCCGTGGTGTAACCCGGAACGAGGTACTTTCAGTGGTTAAAAATAATCGCTTTATCTGGTTATCCATCATTGGCCTGTCCGTTTTTTGGGCTGTTGCCCAGGTGATCCTGGCGGCTTACCCGGCTTATGCCAAGGAGTATTTGCAAATACAACGTGTGGATTTGCTACAAGGGCTTCTGGCCTGTACCGGAATAGGCATTATGCTCGGTTCAATCTGGGCAGGACGGGTCTCTCGCAACCATATTGAAAGTGGTCTGATTCCCGTTGGTGCGATTGGTCTGGCGATCGCCATCACTCTGATTACGGTCTTTGATTCGCCATTGATGCAGGCCGCCAATTTTATTTTTTTGGGGATTATGGGGGGATTTTTTGTTGTTCCACTCAATGCCTATATGCAATATCACGCCCGTAAAAATGAGCTGGGGCGAGTTATTGCTGCCTATAACTTTATCCACAATATTGTCATGCTGGCTTTTCTGGCATTCACCGCATTTCTGGCCTCGCGGGGCTTAAACAGTATTAGCCTGTTCTTCCTGATGTCACTCATAGTCATTGGTGGCGCAATTTACACTATCACCATGTTACCCCAGTCACTCTTGCGCTTTATTATCAGTCGACTATTTCGTGCTCGTTATAATATTCACGTTATTGGTTTTGAGAACATTCCTTCCTCCGGTGGTATTCTGTTGCTGGGGAATCATATTAGCTGGGTAGACTGGGCTCTGGTACAAATTGCGGCGCCACGTTCTATTCATTTTGTCATGGAACGAGGCTATTACGAGCGCTGGTATTTAAGCTGGTTTTTCAAAATGTTTGGCGTGGTACCGATATCATCTGGCAATAGTGCATCTTCAATAGAAACCATTAATACTTTGCTCCAGCAGGGTAAGGCTGTTTGCCTGTTTCCCGAAGGCACGATTAGCCGCACAGGTCAGTTATCCACCTTTAAACGTGGCTATGAACGGGCAATCAAAGGGTCAGGCGCAGTGATTGTCCCTTTCTATCTACACGGCCTGTGGGGAAGCCGGTTTTCGCGCTCTAGTGGCTTTCTGAAGGAAAACCGCCAGTCGGGTTTCAAGCGCGATATTATTGTCGCCTTTGGTGATACGCTGCCTGAAAATACGGAAACCGACACTCTGAAACGCCGTGTCTTTGATCTTGCAGTGACCTCCTGGCAAACCTATACACAGGATCTTCCCCCTCTTCCTATTCAATGGCTACAGGTTGCAAAACGCATGGGATTTCGCATGGCCAGTACCGATGTGAAGGGGGAGCCACTCAGCAATCACAAGTTTATTACCGCTGTCTTTCGTTTTTCCCGCCTCATTCACAAACTCAGCCCGGAGCAAAATATCGGCCTGCTATTACCCACCACTACAGGCGGCGCCATTACCAATATGGCCGTATTGTGCCTGGGAAAAACAGTGGTGAACCTTAATTATACTGCCAGCCAGGAAGCCATGCACGCCGCCGTGAAAAAAGCCAATATCCAGACGATTTATACGTCCAGTCGCTTTCTGAAAAAACTGGCTGATCGCGGTATTGATATCAAGGCTACTTTTCCGGATACCCAGATGTATCTGCTGGAAGAACTAAAAGAAGGCATCCCCAAAGTCAGTATGCTGGGTACATTATTGATGGTCATGCTATTACCTACGCGTCTGTTGCAAACGCTGTATATCAGACCGGTCAACATGCAGGGTACCGCCACCATTTTGTTTTCCAGTGGTAGTGAAGGAGAACCCAAAGGGATAGAACTCACCCACCAGAACCTGGCCGCCAACTCCCGTCAGGTCGCTGATACACTCAATACCCGCGAAAATGATGTGCTTATGTCGATTCTGCCAACCTTTCACGCTTTTGGTCTGCTGGCATCAACACTCATGCCTCTCAGTGAAGGGATTCCCATCGTTTGTCACCCGGATCCCACCGATGTCGTCAATATTGCCAAAGGTATTGCCAAATATGAAGGAACCGTGACGTTTGGTACTTCGACCTTTTTTCGCTTGTATGTCCGTAACAAGCGCGTACACCCACTCATGCTGAAATCATTGCGGCTGGTTATTGCGGGTGCGGAGAAGCTCAACCCGGATATCCGTGAAGCCTTTAAGATCAAGTTTGGCAAAAACATTCTGGAGGGTTATGGTGCGACAGAAACCTCACCTGTTGCCGCTGTCAACGTGCCCGATGAACTGGATACGACTTACTGGAAAGTTCAAATTGGTAATGTACCTGGCAGTGTTGGTATGCCACTGCCAGGTACCAGTTTTCGGGTGGTAGATCCGGAAACGCTTGAAGAACTTCCCACACAGGAAGATGGCTTGATCCTGATTAGCGGTCCCCAGGTCATGAAAGGCTACCTGCATGCACCCGAGAAGACGGCGGACGCCATCTCGGTACTGGACGGACAACGCTGGTACAAGACAGGCGATAAAGGGCACCTGAATAAAGATGGCTTTTTGTTTATTGTCGATCGTTATTCCCGTTTTGCCAAGCTGGGGGGTGAAATGGTCAGCCTGACTGCTGTAGAAGAACAGGTAAGGAAGGCCCTGGCGGATGCAGAGCTGGAGTGCGTAGCCGTCAATATACCCGATACCAGAAAAGGAGAAAAAGTGGTACTGCTGGTTGCAGCTGACCTGCCCGGAAAAACTATCCGGCAAAAACTGATTGACCAGGGAACCAACCCCTTGATGATCCCCGCAGATTATATTCAGGTGGATAACATCCCCAAACTGGGGAGTGGAAAAACCGATTTTAGTACTGCAAGGAAGTGGGTGCTGGGTTCATAATAGTGCCGGGTTTATTAGTGACCGGTAATAACGGGATATATGGACCACCGCCTATCCAGTACCAGGGCTCTCAACTGATTCACGTATTCCATTCTATTCGTCTTAAAACTTAAACTATTGGTTGCATAGATACAGTTTATTTGATAGCTTAAGTATTGATCACGGGCCGCATCCTGATACCCACTCCCTCAAAAGGTATCGCTAACAATTATAATCTTCAGATTGCAAGCTCCACACTCATATTCTCTCAATATTTACATAAGTTACATACAGGAGCTATTCATGTCAGAAAAAGCTTTACCGGATTCAATCCGGCACTTTTCATTAAGCCTGGGGCTAATACTCAGCCTGCTGCCTGCTTTTCTCTATGCTTTGGGTCAGGGGGCACCGGCGGCACTCATCACCTACACCTATCAGCATGACTTACTGCCAAAAAGTAATAGCACGCCTGTACTCACCATTTTCTCGGATGGAAGTATGCGTGCAGTCTTCCCCGCCAGCATGAAACATGCGGGCACCCATCAGGGTCAGCTAGCAGCCGACAAGTTGCAAACCTTGCGAGCGCTACTCTCAAAGCCCACAATGAAGACCTACAATGCAGCTGCTATTGCTGACGAGATCGCAACACGAAAAGCATTACAGGAACAAATCACGGGTCAGGAAACCCTGTTTGCTGTACTGGATAGCACAACGACGATTATTGAAATCCCTACCCAGTCCGGTAGCGGTAATGAAGCCCTCCCCGGTAATACGGGGAATACCAGCATAAAGAAAATCATCCAGAAAGACCTGCCTGTTATGGCTCAGAAAAACCCCGATATTGTTGCCCTTCAGGATGCCAGAGAATTACAAAAACTGTTGCAAAATATCCTGGATACGACGCCCTGGACAAATGAAGGAGGACAGCAATAATGAAAACACTTACCTTACAACAGGCTTCATACACACTTGCATTCAGTCTGCTCAGCGTATCGGGTGCATTGCAGGCTGGCTCGTTTGTTTTTGCCGGTGAAGGCAATGAAGGTCGTATCACACACTCCTCCAACTACACGGGAACTGGGGGAACCACTACTATCAAGGTCTGTATTCGCCCTACTTCCGTCAATACTACAAATCTGGAACAATCAGTCAAAAATGTTATTGCAACCTGGAATGAGCAAAAACCAACATCATCCAATCTACTCAATAATATTTCTGCAGGGAGTGTCGATGTAGAGTCGGTCATTAACCACGAGCTTGGGCACTGTCTGGGTCTGGCGCATGTTAACCTGGCAACGGAAAGCGGGCTGGCTGATCCAGATAGAAACTATACCAAAACAACCGATGGTGCCGACAATGTGTATAACCTTGGCATCGGGGCAGACAGCGTCAGGGGATCAACCGATGATAATAGAGGAGATGATGGTAATTTACACTGGTATCGTACCTCCAATAACAATCCCTTTAGTCTCGCCAGTATTGTTGATGCCAGTACCTACACGCTGGATATAAACAATTTGCCGCAGGGACATAGCTCGGTTGCCAATGCAGACCGCAGTGTTTCCACCTTGTTTGCCACGCCCAACACTGAAGCGGTCATGCAACAGGGACAGCTGTTTGGGGAGGCTCAACGCACACTGGGACATGATGATGTCGCGACCATAAAGTTTGCCCAAAGCGGCCTGGACACAACAGCAGGAACAGCTGATGATTACACGATAAATCTTACCTATGGTGGAATATCCAGTGCAGCTGACTGTGATATTAATGTCGGTTTTGACAATACCAGAACAGGCTTTGCGGTTTGTCAGGTAGGCGGCGCGTTTTTACAATCGCCACATTTAAGTATTACCAGTGCCGACATTTATCTAAATGATGGATACAACTGGCTCTATAATACCTCCACCCCCTGCTCCAGGTCATTTACAGCAACTGCTAACCAGTGGAAGATGCTTTCTTTACCTTGCCAGGTCGGTATCTCTACATCAGCAACTGTGCAAGACCAGCTGGGAGATGACCTGAATATAGCCGATTACGATACAACCTGGGTGCTCTATTCATATAACCCCACCACAAATGCATACGACAAACTGGCATTAGGTGATGCGTTGCAGGAAGGAAAAGGTTATTGGTTTATCACGACAAGCATGGGTATCACTGTCGATATTGATGGCCAATATAATACCAATCTTGATGTGCCCATTGAGGGTGCCCCGGTTACTGGAAAATGGAACATGATTGGCTCTCCCTTCCGTCTCTCCATTCCCTGGAGCACTGCTACGGTTGTCAAACCGGATGGCGGCCTGCTGGATCTTGCTGCTTCTGATCCCAATGTCGGAGGCACTAACGCCTGTGCACAAACGCCTGTCCATGCCAGCTGCGCCATGGCTGATACTGCATTTAAATACGACGGTAGCAATTATGTAACGCTGAACCCTGGGGGTGGGAATCTGGATATATTCGATGCCGCCTGGGTCTTTGCAGGACAGGAGAATCTGGCATTACGACTGCCCATGAGTAGTGCCGAGATAACAACGCCCTGAGTCTCAATGGGCAAGGGGGCATTTATTGCCCCCGCCTGGGGAGATTCTGATTAAATCTGGGGCTCCCTGGCTCGCAGCACCGAAAGCACTGTGTGTGTTTCAGGCCGCACTCCCCGCCAGATAAAAAAGGATTCAGCGGCCTGCTCAACCAACATCCCCAAACCATCCAGAGCTCTGGGGACATGATGACTCAAGGCCCACTGTACAAAGGCAGTTGATGCAGATTCGCTGGAATACATCATGTCATAGCAGCATTCAGCATCCACTACACAGTGTGCCGGGACGGGAGGAAGGTCACCCTGCAAGCTGGCAGACGTGCCATTAATAATAATATCAAAACCCGTCTTCGGTATATCGCCATAGCCACCCCCATCCAGGACATCAAACTGCCCAAAAAGAGTGACGAGTTCATGGGCTCTGGCTGTCGTTCTATTGGCAATAAAGACCTGCTGAGGATATTGTTCCAGAATCGGTTGCAACACACCCCGTACTGCGCCCCCTGCCCCCAGCACAAGAATTTTCTTATCATGCAGGGCAATTGCATGATTCTGTTGCAAATCTCTCACCAGCCCCAGGCCATCCGTATTCGCCCCCCAGATGCTGCCATCATCCCGGTAAAGCAGTGTATTCACGGCACCCGAATGGAGTGCATAATCACTATGTTCATTACACAGTTGCCAGGCTTCCTGCTTAAAAGGCACGGTGACATTCAAACCCTTTCCCTGCTCTTGAACAAAGAAGTCTCTAACGGCTGTCTGAAACTGATCCAGTGGTGCCAAAAGCGTACTGTAGTGCATATCCTGCTGTGTCTGCCTGGCAAATAAGGTATGGATACGGGGAGACTTGCTATGTGCTACCGGATTACCTATGACGGCATATTGATCTGTCATGCTATCGCTCTGTTGTGGTCTGGGAAAGCCATTGGGCAACCTCTTTTGCATAGTACGTTAAAATAGCATCACCCCCGGCACGCTTCATGGATAATAGTGCTTCCAGCACACAGGCTTTTTCATCAATCCAGCCATTCTGGCCTGCTGCCTTTAACATGGCATATTCACCACTTACCTGATAGATAAAGGTGGGAACCTTGAAGGTCGCCTTGATACGCTGTACGATATCCAGATAGGGCAGACCCGGCTTGACCATCACCATATCCGCACCTTCCTGGATATCCAGTGCGACTTCGGTAAGTGCCTCATTCGTATTGGCTGGATCCATCTGGTAACTGTATTTATTGCCCTCCCCCAGATTGGCTGCTGACCCTACAGCATCCCTGAACGGCCCGTAAAAACTGGATGCATATTTTGCAGAATACGCCAGTATCCGGGTATCGGTGTAACCCGCCTCTTCCAGTGCATGCCGAATCTTGCCCACGCGACCGTCCATCATATCCGATGGTGCAACAATATCCGCACCTGCCTGAGCATGAGACAGTGCTTGCTTTACCAGGACATCAACCGTCTCATCATTGACAATGTAGCCTTTTTCATCCATCAACCCATCCTGACCATGGGAGGTAAATGGATCCAGAGCCACATCAGTAATGACACCCAGTTCAGGCTGAGCCAGCTTGATTGCCCGTACTGCTCGTTGCGCCAGGCCCTGAGGATCATAAGCGGCTTCTGCCAGCTCTGACTTTACTTCCACTGGCGTAACCGGAAAAATGGCAATCGCCGGGATACCCAGGCTCACCAGCTCCGCAGCAAGCCCCACCAGCAGATCAATGGATAGTCGTTCCACTCCCGGCATGGACTGAATAGCCTCACGCTTATTTTCGCCTTCCAATACAAAAACCGGATAAATCAAGTCTGCACTGCTTAGTCTATTTTCGCGCATCAGGCGACGTGAGAAATCATGCTTACGCATGCGACGTGGACGAGTAAGGGGATAGGATGCTGAAATCATATCAAAGCCTCTTGTTTAAGGAACGTGCAATGAATATACAGAAACGCCAGTCCCATCATCCTGTTTCTGCAAACAGTAATGGATCAGGAACCAGACACGTCAGGATGCTGCATTCACTCCAAAGCTATTGAGGGCAGCATCCATAAGTTGCCAGTTATTCAGTATCTTGCAAAATATATCTGCTGTCTTTTCTGCATCATAGGCGGCTGAATGCGCTTGTGATGTATCCCAGGGAATATTCGCCTCTCTGGCAACACGTGCCAATACGGTTTGCCCATAAGCCATAGCCCCCAGTGTCACTGTATCGAAGGTACTAAAGGGATGAAAAGGGCTACGCTTGTTGCCTACACGTTGAGCTGCGGCATTTAAAAACCCCAGATCAAAGTGTGCATTGTGTCCCACCAGTACTGCCCTTGAGCATTTATTCACTTTGACTTCTTTGCGAACGGTATTAAAAAACTCGGCGATTGCTTTGGGTTCTGGCATAGCGATTTGTTGACGAAACGGACTGTCTATATCAATACCATTGACTTCCAGTGACTTGGGGTCAAGATTAGCGCCCTCAAAAGGAGCCACATGCCAGGTATGTGTACGATGACGGGATAACTCACCTTTTTCATCAATACGCAAAATCACCGCCGCCACTTCCAGCAGGGCATCGGTATCCTTGTTAAACCCGCCTGTTTCCATGTCAATCACAACCGGCAAGAAGCCTCTGAAACGATCACCCATGGGTATAAT
>WFWY01000087.1 GCA_015490895.1 Thiotrichaceae bacterium
CGACCGGACTTAATCAGAAGTTTCTTCATGGGTATCCTTATAAGAAATAACAATGATAAAACTGTGAGCCAGGCTGTCCACCGAAGGAGATAACAATGAAAAATAATACCGCTAATGTCGGCCTTGGCCTGATCAGCCTGTTCGTTTCCATACCTGCACCCACAGTCATTCACGGGCAATTTAACCAGCTAGTGAGTGAAGGTTACATCATTCTGCTACAAACCTACTTTCAGGGCATAGAAGCACAGCTTTTGCTTATTTTAATGTCCATTGCCAACCTGGGACTTTTTGCCATAGCCGTTTATGCCCTGGGACGATATCTGACAGAGCTTATGGAAAATTCGTCCGTTCTTGATAAGTGATAGTGCCGGCTCCAGGGGGCATCCGCCACAGGACTAACTGATCTCCATTTTCGCAAAATCCAGCATTCGCTGTGTCGAACGCAAGGCCTTTACGCGAATATTTTCTTCCACATGGATTTCATTCTCTCCGGTTTGTAACACATGAAGCAGGTTATCCAGCCCGTTCATAGCCATCCACGGACAATGTGCACAGCTTTTACAGGTTGCCCCTTCTCCATGTGTAGGTGCTTCGACAATTTCCTTGTCGGGTACTTCCTGGCGCATTTTGTAGAAGATACCACTGTCTGTTGCCACGATCAGTTTTTGTTGCGGCAGATCTTTGGCAGCCTGAATAATTTGTGTGGTGGAGCCCACGACATCAGCTAATGCCAGAATTTCATCCGGTGACTCTGGATGTGCCAGCACCGCTGCATCCGGGTTCTCCTCAATCAACTGCCCAAGCGCTCGCGACTTGAATTCATCATGCACAATACAGGAACCTTTCCAGAGCACCATATCGACCCCGGTAACCCGTTCAATATAATGACCAAGGTGCTTGTCCGGTGCCCATAAGACCGGCTTGCCCTGGTCCCCCAGCCAGCTCACCAGCTTTACGGCAATACTGGAGGTCACCACATAATCTGCGCGCGCCTTGACTTCCGCACTGGTATTGGAATATACCACAACCACATGATCCGGATACTGGTCACAGAATCTGCTAAATGCATCCACAGGACAGCTTAAGTCCAGCGAGCATTCCGCTTTAAGGGTAGGCATGAGTACCCGTTTTTCAGGATTCAGAATTTTGGCTGTTTCACCCATAAAACGGACACCGGCGACCACCAGGGTTTTCGCCGGATGCTCATTGCCAAACTTTGCCATATCCAGCGAGTCTGACACATAACCCCCTGTTTCTTCGGCCAGCTCCTGCAAGTCTGCATCGACATAATAATGTGCAACCAGTACCGCATCTTGCGCTTTTAACAGTGCCTTGATCTGTTCTTTAATCTGTTGCTTCTTCTCTGCGCTATAATGAGGGCGCAACGACTCAACCTCTGCCGTGACGGGTGTATCAAAAACAGGGATCTTTGGAGCTGTTACCGGATTCGACATGGCATATACTACGTGACTTATTAAAGCCAAGGAGCATACAACAATATCATGGCAGATAAAAATAACACCAAACCGCTAGTGCTGGTGGATGGCTCCTCTTATCTTTTTCGGGCATTCCACGCACTGCCGCCATTACACAACGCACACGGAGAACCCACCGGCGCCATGCATGGTGTACTGAACATGCTGGATCGCCTGCGTAAAGATTATCAACCCGACCATATGGCGGTTGTTTTTGATGCCAGGGGAAAAACCTTTCGCAATGACCTGTTCCCTGATTACAAGGCCACACGCCCCCCCATGCCAGATGAACTACGCATCCAGATAGATCCCCTGCTGGAGATTATCAGGGCACAGGGCTACCCACTGATTATCGAACCCTATGTGGAAGCCGATGATGTGATTGGCACCCTGTCCCAACGCTATGATGGCCCTGTCATTATTTCTACCGGGGACAAGGACATGGCACAACTTGTCAATCAGCACGTTAGCCTGATTAATACCATGTCCAATACCTTCCATGACATTGAAGGTGTGAAAGAAAAGTATGGCGTCCCTCCAGAACGGATCCGTGACTATCTGGCACTCATGGGAGACAAGGTTGACAATATCCCCGGCGTCCCCAAAGTGGGTCCCAAAACAGCGGTAAAATGGCTTGCTCAATACGATACGCTGGACAATATCATGGCGCATGCCAACGAGTTTAAGGGCAAGGTTGGCGAATACCTGCGTGACTCGTTGGAGTTTTTACCGCTTTCCTATGAGCTGGTCACTATTAAAACGGACCTGGATCTGGACTGCTCACCAGAAACACTTTCTTTTAATCCCGTGGATACCCAGCGGTTGAGCGAACTTTATGAACGCTATGGGTTTCGCACCCGACTCGCCAGGCTCAACCAGGCTGGCGCACAGGAAACCGGCAACAGCACGATGCAAATGCTCAACACACCACCTGAACAAGCCAGTTACTCTACTATTTTTACCCAGCAAGCGCTGGATGACTGGCTTTCCAGACTGAAAAAGGCGAAACAGTTTGCCTTTGATACCGAAACCACCAGTCTGAATTACATGGATGCCCGTATCGTTGGGCTGTCGTTCTGCATTGAAGCAGGGCACGCAGCCTACCTGCCACTGGCGCATGACTATGAGGGAGCCCCGATACAGCTGGACAGGGAAAATACCCTGCAACAACTCAAACCGCTGCTGGAAGACCCGGCGATTAAAAAAATCGGGCAAAACCTGAAATATGATCGTAGCGTTTTACTGAACCACCAGATTGAACTCAATGGCATCGAACATGACACCATGCTGGAATCTTATATCCTGAATTCCACTGCCAGCCGGCACGATATGGATACACTCTGTGAGCGCCATCTTGGGTACAAACCTGTTGCCTTTACTGATATTGCTGGCAAAGGCAAGCAGCAGCTCACCTTTAACCAGATTGATATCGAAAAAGCGGCTCCCTATGCGGCCGAAGATGCGGATATGGCACTGCGGTTGCACCACCATTTCTGGCCACAGCTGAAAAAACTGGAAGCACAGGCCAGGCTTTATCGTGAAGTGGAAATACCACTGCTCAGCGTACTCTCATCCATAGAACGTAACGGCGTAAAAATCGACGCGGAATTATTACGCATTCAATCCCGGGAGCTGCAACAAAAAATGCAGGAAATAGAGGCAGAGTGCTATGCACTCGCCGGTGAAGAATTCACCCTGAATTCACCCAGGCAATTACAAGCCATCCTGTTTGAAAAACTGCACATACCGGTCATCCGCAAAACCCCCAAGGGACAGCCTTCCACCGCAGAAGACGTCCTGCTCGAGCTGGCTCATGAATATCCCTTACCACGACTTATTCTGGATTACCGCGGTATGAGCAAACTCAAATCCACCTATACGGACAAGTTACCGCTGCTGATTAACACCTCAACCCGGCGTATTCACACCTCTTACCATCAGGCAGTGACAGCAACCGGACGCCTTTCCTCCTCTGACCCCAATTTGCAGAACATCCCCATTCGTAAACAGGAGGGACGGCGTATTCGCCAGGCTTTTATTCCTGAGTCAGGGTATACCATGCTGGCTGCTGATTACTCCCAGATAGAACTGCGGATTATGGCACACCTGTCCAGTGACAAGGGGCTACTGGATGCCTTCGCCAAAGGACTGGATATTCACAGGGCAACCGCAGCAGAAGTCTTTTCCACACCACTGGAAGAAGTGACTGATGATCAGCGCCGTCATGCCAAGGCCATCAACTTTGGGCTCATTTACGGCATGTCACCCTTCGGACTTGCCAAACAACTCAATATTTCACGCTCGGCAGCCAAAGACTATGTGGATCTCTATTTTTCCCGCTACCCCGGTGTCCAGGATTATATGGATCGTACCCGGGAGCAGGCCAAACAACAGGGCTATGTAGAAACCCTGTTTGGGCGCAGACTGTACTTGCCGGATATCAACGCCCGCAACCCGCAGCGCCGCAAATATGCCGAACGTACAGCCATTAATGCTCCCATGCAGGGCACCGCAGCAGATATTATCAAAAAGGCCATGATAACCGTGCATGACTACCTCCGGGATGCTGCAGTTGACGGATGCATGATTATGCAAGTTCACGACGAATTAGTATTTGAAGTTAAACAGGAAATCCTGCAAGATTTCACTCAGAGCGTAAAACAGCATATGGAAAGTGCAGCCACGCTTGATGTACCCCTGATTGTCGATATTGGACACGGGAATAACTGGGACGAAGCACATTAGGAAGCTGTCTGAGAATAGAGCAGCGCCTGCAAACCCCATGAAAACCACAAGGAGCCTCTGAATAAGTCGTGAGCGGTTTTCTCGAAGCTAGAATCGCCCATTTTTTGCCTAAAAATCTCCCTAATAGAGTGACGATTAGCGCCGTTTTTAAGCAAAAACTGAACAATTCTATCAATCGAGACATTCCACTCAGACTCAATCAGAGGCTCCACAAGCTGACTCGTTGCGAAGTTTTTAGCTTTAAGCACAGACATCACCAAGGATTCTGGTTATCATGCAACCCCCCATTTTATGGCAAATAGTCACTTTTACCCTGTTGTTACACAGCCTGGTTATCACCGGGTTTCTGCTGCCCTCCCCAGCCCATGCCAAACGCCAGGTCGAGCAATTCAACCTGCCACAACCCCCTTCCTATAAGCATTACGAACTTCGAGTTGAAGCCTCCAGTCGCCGAGCTGAAGCAGGCAAACCGGTTATCCTAAAAGCCATTCTTAGCCCAAATATTGCAGCCGATGAAGTCGAATACCAGTTCCTGATCAATGGCTCACCCATCAAGGAACCCGGTATGCACAAGGTCTATATCTTTGAAGACACAGGAACTTATAAAGTCTCTGCAGTTGCTCGTCTGGGTGGGAGCTACCTGCTCAACTCACCCCCGATCATTATCCATGTCATTGATGCCTGGATAGAGCCCGAAGCGGCTATTGCCCCTGCCATGCTCATGGTAAAACCCGGGCAGGATGCTATTTTCAACAGCCTCAGCGAAACCGACCCACAAAGTCGTCAATGGCTGTACTGGTCTGCCAGCAACGGCCACCGTGGCCGGGGAGATAGGTTTATTATCAAGACAGACAAGATGGAAGTGGGCAAATATGCCATTGAATTACTGGTTCGGGATGACAGAAACCGGGAGTCTGTCGCTCATGCAACACTCATTATCAATGACCCGGATGAAGACATTGAAACCCTCTCTCTGGAAACGACAGACAATAGCCCGATCGAGGGAAACGCCGCTGCAACCATTGATCTGCACCTGCACGCCTCGCACACCCATCGGCTACAGAACATGCAGATCGTCTTCTGGATTCAGAATGCCCAGCCAGGTGCTGATACTGAACTGCAACTGGACACCGGGGATGGTATCCAGACACCCTGGAGCAAAAAACTACGCTATGGACACCGTTATGAGAGACTGGGGGTCTATACCGCCCGTATCACTGCCCGCATGCCGAACGGGACGCAACAAAGCAATACCGTCACTGTCTATGTCTGGCCACTATGGTTGCCGGTTATTCTCCTCATACTGGGACTATTGCTTGCCGGAATCCCTTTTTTCAGACGCCACCAGCGCCAGCAACAACAACCTGACCCGATTCGCTATCAGCACCTGGCAGATCCCGGACACCATCAGTTGATACTCCCCTCTGCAACAGAAACACCTGCTATTACTATCCACAAAAGCAGTGATGCCGGGCGTCAGACACTAACCCGCAAACGTGAAAACCATGATCAATAACCTGCAAAGCCTTTACAAGGCAGATTTCAGTCAGTTACCCGAAACTGTGATCCGCGACCTGGAATCCACCGAGGAAGTCCAGCAGCTTCGCCGCGACATTAAGACCCTGGTACCGGGGAGTAACTGGTCAACGCTGCGAGCAAGGTTGTTGACTGAGCTGGAGCAGTTACTTGACATAGAACTTTCTCCCATTCTGGTGGCATCATGGCAAACCCACCAGGATGTAGAGCGAGAAATACGTGCACAAAAAGGATCTGGCGGTGAGGAAATTGCCATTGTCAACCTGGAAGATCACGAAATCCGCTCAACCCACTCGCCACAGTTGATAATTAGCATCGCCGACCGTACCCACACATTACGCAGCTTTATCGGCATCACCCTGAATATGCGCGGTGTTGCATTACTCATCCAGCAAGGAGAGATACGCGAGATACTCTCCGGCACTGTAAAAGGCCATGGCTTTATGCAATACCAGAATGCCACCCTGATAGAAAGAGACTTCCTGGATTTTGATATCAGCGGAAAGTTAGGCACCTCCAGTGACATGACTGCAACCAGTAATGAGCAGAAGCACCCTCGCATACCCGTACCTGAACAACCCGCCTTACCTGAGCCAGAACCCGTGCCTGCGCCGCAACAGCAGGCCTCCTCTCTTTCTTCCAATATGCTACAGTTTGTTCTGGGTATCAGTATTGCATTGATCGCTGTTTATCTGTTTTGGCAGTTTATCTAACGCTCAGCTGCAATACAGTGACTCACGAACGACAAGGCAAATCCGTATAGTCCGTCAGCTGGGAGAGATTTTGATAACCCAAAGACCTGGCTTTTGAATAAGCGTTCGCTGCAATTTCAAAGACCTTTACATGGCCTGTTTCAATACCACACACGGCTGCCCGCACCAGGCCGTCACTCCCACAACTTGATGAAAGAACGGGAATCTTGCTCCGCTTTAATTCATCCTGCATTGTCTGCATTGACACCCCGGAACTCTGATCACAACTGATGGAACCATCAAACTTGTAAACCTTGATAGTCGGTGACTTGATCGCCACACCCGTTTCACAGGCTGCCAGGAGCAGTGTCAAACAGGCTATCACAACAACAGGCAGCTTTTTCATACCGAATCCCTCATTTTCTTGTCCATTATTTTCATACGTATTGAACCTAACCCGGAAAATTCACAACTGATGCTCCATCTCGCTTGTCTATTGATTCCACAAGGGATATTTCTTCAATCACCCGTCATCACTGATACGGGATTCCTTTAGAAATTCCCTTGTGAAACCAATATCCTGCGCGATATTAGAGCATATTCATGAAATTTCCGGGCTAAAACCTCTGTTGAGCACTATTCAGGATCATCAACTTAAATATAGCAAGTAAAATAAACCAAACTGATTAGTCTTCTTTCACCCAACCGCTAACCCCTTAACGTGCTTGATATTTTTCCGTTTACAACAAGCGCTCCAGAGCCTGTGCATCCAGTGGCAGGGCGAGTACACCATGTAACGGGTAAATCTCATCCAGCTTGCTGACATGCTGGATTTCATGCTTTTGTGCCAGCACAATAACCTTGCTATCAGGAGCATAACGCTGCATTGCCATCAACATAACGTCTAGATTGCTGATATTCACACCCGCATAGTTATTGCTATAGCCATAAACAAAATCAGCAACAACATAATCAGGGGCCTGCTTTTTTATCTTCGCCATCGCCTTACGCATAGAGTTAAAGATAACTTCTTCAATACCATGTTGCTTATAAAGTGCCGTCATCCGGGGGTGTAATCGTGTTTCCGCAATGGTATAGAGTATTGGTTTTGACATAGACAGGACTTCAATTAGGGTTTAGGACTATAATGTGCATTTTGAAAATGAAAAAAATCTATGCGGATTATAACAGCAAACACCAATGGCATTAGAGCCGCCGCCCGGAAAGGCTTTTTCGACTGGCTTCCTGCACAGCAGGCTGATGTTATTTGCATCCAGGAAACCAGGGCTCAGGAGTGGCAACTCACTGACCCACTGTTTAAACCGGAAGGCTATCATTGCTATTACCATGATGCTGAGAAAAAAGGCTACAGCGGTGTTGCACTTTACTGTCGGCACAAGCCGGATGAGATTATTGTCGGTATGGGCAATCGTGAATTTGACCGCGAAGGTCGTTACCTTGAAGCACGTTTTGGCAAGCTTAGCGTGGTCTCTCTCTATATGCCGTCGGGTTCCTCCAAAGAAGAGCGACAACAGGCTAAATATCGTTGCATGAACCATTTTTTACCCCTGTCTGAGACTCTGCACCACGAAACCATGCAAACTGCCGATATTCAGGTTCTTATGGGAAACACCGCCGATACTCCTACAGACAGCCCTTTTCTGATTCAGAAAATGAAAGCATCAGGCAGAGATTATATCATTGCAGGCGACTGGAATATCGCTCACACCAAAGCGGATATTAAAAACTGGCGTGGCAACCAGAAAAATTCCGGCTTCCTGCCAGAAGAACGCGCCTGGCTGGATGTGTTATTTTATGATCAGGGTTTTATTGATGCCTTTCGGGAACTGGAGCAGGAAGACCACCAATATACCTGGTGGTCAAACCGGGGGCAGGCCTGGGCAAATAATACCGGATGGCGTATTGACTATCATGTCTTGTCGCCCTCACTCAAAGGTAGCGTGCTAAAAACAGCAATCTACAAAACAGAACGCTTCTCGGATCATGCCCCCCTGATCATTGACTATGATTATGAGTTTCCAGGCTCATGACAGAACACTCCCTGGCAACAGAACAGGCAACACCAGCAAGAGCAAGCTGGCTGGACTCACTGAAAGCCTTTTTCCATCCCCGTGTCATTACCATGCTGTTTCTTGGCCTGTCGGCGGGCATACCTATTTTATTGATCTTTTCATCGCTCTCACTCTGGCTACGAGAAGCCGGAATCGAACGCTCGGCTGTTACCTTTTTTAGCTGGGCGGCTCTGGGCTATTCTTTTAAATTTGTCTGGGCCCCCCTGGTGGACAGGCTGCCCATCCCGTTACTCACACATTGGCTGGGACGCAGGCGAGCCTGGATGCTGGTTTCCCAGAGCAGTATTATTGCTGCTATTTTGTGGATGGCATCGACCGACCCTGCCTCCAGTGAATACAGCCTGACTCTCATGGCTTTTGCAGCAGTCTTACTAGGCTTTTCATCCGCAACACAGGATGTTGTTATTGATGCCTATCGCATTGAATCTGCGGAAAAAGAGCTGCAAGCCCTGATGTCCTCGACCTATATTGCCGGCTACCGGATAGGGATGCTCGTTGCAGGTGCTGGTGCCCTGTTTCTTGCCAGTTATTTTGGTTCCGAAAAGGACAGTTATCAGTATCAGGCATGGCTTTATACCTATAGCATTATGGCTGGTATTATGCTGATTGGAGTAGCCACCACCCTGCTCATCCCTGAACCTGCTGTCAACCGTGAACACGAAACCACACATAGCACCCAGGACTACCTGGGCTTCGTCGCCATGTTTGCCATCTCTGTTGCAGGCTTTATCGCCGTTTTTGTTTTTTCATCAGAGCTTGCTGGTAATCTGAAAAATTCGCTCTCCGACGCACTCAATAACAGGCCGCTAGGTGGCTTTCTGGTTGCCACTTTTCGCCTGTTTGCCGCCATCGCCGTCGCACTGGCTCTGGGTTTTCTCACAACAAGGCTGGGGCTGGTCAATCACGCCATGGTACGCACCACCTATATCGAGCCCATTAAAGATTTTTTTGCTCGCTACGGTACTCATCTGGCCTTGTTACTACTGGCACTCATTGGCTTATACCGTATCTCGGATATCGTACTGGGCGTTATCTCTAACGTGTTTTATCAGGATCTGGGCTATACCAAAAATGAAATCGCTACTATTGTGAAAACATTCGGCCTGTTCATGACGATTGCCGGTGGCTTTCTTGGGGGGCTACTTTCCATCCGCTATGGTGTGATGAAGACGCTGTTTCTGGGAGCATTACTTACTGTATTGACCAATTTGCTGTTTGTCTGGCTGGCTAAAACAGGTCATGACCCCATAATGCTCTATGTGGTCATTTCTGCCGACAATCTCACTGCCGGGCTCGCCAGCGCCGCCTTTATTGCGTTCCTGTCCAGCTTGACCAATATTAAATTTACAGCTGTTCAATATGCCATTTTCAGCTCTTTAATGACCCTGATCCCCAAAGTCATCGGTGGCTACTCCGGCACCATGGTAGACAGCTTTGGCTATATTAATTTCTTTATCATTGCCTCATTAATTGGCGTACCCGTTCTGGTACTGGTTTTACTGGCCGGTAACTATCTGGATATAAAAGAGTCATAACCCGAATCACCCCACACCGGAAAAATACCCCAAAAGCATTTATTCTGACTACACTCAGGAGATGAGTGATACCCCCATACCTTTAAGCGCTCCTGACGCATGGGACTTTTTACAAAGCCACCCCGATGCCAAACTGATAGACATTCGCTCGTCTATGGAATACCTGTTTATCGGGCATCCTCTGGATTGTATCCATATTGCCTGGATGGAAGATCCGGATTGGGATATTAATCCTCATTTCGAGGTCGAAATCAGGACACATCAAATCAATAATTCTCCCATCATTCTGATTTGTCGCAGTGGTAACCGCTCAGAAAAAGCGGGCATTCAACTACTCAATGCCGGCCTGAAAAATATCTACCACGTTACTGATGGCTTTGAAGGAGATCGTGATACCCGTAACCACCGGGGATCCCTGAATGGCTGGCGATTTCATGGGCTACCCTGGGAGCAATGTTAAAAAGGATATTCCTGCATGGCAACACTACTCACCACTTTAATCATTATTATTATTTTCCTGCATATGTATTTTTTAATACTGGAAATGTTCCTCTGGGATAGCCCCTACGGACGCAAAACTTTCGGCCTGTCAACCGAGTTTGCCAACCGCTCAAAAACCCTGGCCGCCAACCAGGGACTCTATAATGGCTTTTTGGCAGCCGGACTGGTATGGAGCCTGCTACCCGGGGAAAACAGTGACAGCCTGAAAATTTTCTTTTTATCCTGCGTTCTAATTGCCGGGCTGTTTGGTGGCTTTACCGTCAATAAAAAAATTCTGTGGGTTCAGGCACTGCCAGCTGCTACCGCTCTCGCGTTGTTATTTATCCCATAGGGCAGAAATCGCTGCAATTCCCTGTGCGCCAGATTGACATGCCCTGGGAATATCAGCTTTACCCACTCCCCCCAGCGCATAAACTGGCAGGTTAACCGTACTCACGAGTTGCTGAAACCTGTTCCAGCCTAGTGCTACAGCTTCCGGATGTGACCGGGTCATTTTCACTGGTGACAAAAAGACAAAATCAACACCGAGTTTCCCTGCCTGACGCAGCTCTTTTTCATTGTGACAGGATGCAGACAGACTTTGCTGACCGGGGAGTTGTGGGCGTTGTCGGCAGGACATTAATTGCTGGCTAGTAAGATGCAGTCCATCAGCATCTAGATGCATCTCATCCGGTGAATTTAATAGTACTTTTGCCTGATACCGGTGTGCCAGCTCGATAACCGCTTGAGCCAACCCCGCATAACGACTCTTCTCCAGCTGTTTTGCGCGAAACTGTAACAACGGGATACCCCGTTGAAGTGCCAGCTCCAATGCGCTCAGAAAAGATGCCTGGTCGGCAGGCTCAGGGGTAATTAAACAGGTTCGGGGTAACTGAATGGCTCTGATAACAGGTATATTGGCATCAGGAAATGTATACTCCCCAAGACTGGCAGGCTGAACCCAGCAAACAGTTTGCCCTTCCTTGCCGTATGCCTCGCCCGAGAATGCTGTCACATTGTACACATCCAGAAAAACGGCTTTATCTGCATACTGGTGGTGAATCTGGATCAAAGACTCCGATGTTTTCAGCTGGATGCCCAGTTCTTCAAACAGCTCTCTTGACAATGCCTGTTGTGGTGTTTCATCAGGCTCTACCTTGCCACCAGGAAATTCCCACTTGCCGCCCTGGTGTAAATGTCCGGGACGCCTGGCAATCAAAATCCGGCTCTGGTCAGAATGATAAATTACAGCTGCAACCACATGCACATAGTGTGCGCTATTGGCTCTATTAGCTACGGTATTCGGCATTAATCTTTACATAGTCATAAGAAAGATCCGTGGTCCAGATACGGGCTTGTGCACGACCACGATTCAGAACGATACGAATAGTGATTTCTTCCTTCGCCATTTCCTGCCGGCCCTGCTCTTCGGTATAACCCAGAAAGGGCTCTCCTGCTTCTATCAACAAGGTATTACCCAGCCAGATATTGATGGTGCTGACATCCAGACCTTTCACGGGGCTACGCCCTACCGCTGCCAGGATTCTTCCCCAGTTCGGATCACTGGCAAATAGTGCTGTTTTGACCAGAGGAGAGTGTGCTACGGTGTAAGCCACTTCACGCGCCTCTGCGGTACTTTCCCCGCCGATGACTTCAACGGTGACAAATTTGCTGGCACCTTCACCGTCACGAATAATCGCTTGCGCTAAAAACTGACACACGTCATTCAGAGCCTGTTGCAAGGTACTGCGGTTTGTACTGTCAACCTGTACGCCTGATTTTCCGGTTGCTATTAATACCAGTGAATCATTGGTTGAGGTATCACCGTCTACGGTAATACTGTTAAAAGAATCTGTCACAGCTGCATGCAGCATTTCCTGTAACAGCGCCTGCTCAACAGCAGCATCGGTTGCGATGTAGGCCAGCATGGTTGCCATATCCGGCCGAATCATGCCAGAGCCTTTGGCAATGCCGGTCATAGTGACGGTTTGGCCGTTAATTTCCAGTTGCTTGCTGATACCCTTGGCAACCGTATCGGTGGTCATTATACCCTGCGCTGCATCCAGCCAGTTAGCTTCATCCAGCTGGGTGATCGCTTTGCCAATCGCCGGTTTAAACAGTGAAACCGGCAAGGGCTGACCAATTACACCCGTTGAAAACGGCAGTACCTCCTGTATGTTGCAATCCGTTTCATCCACCACAAACTGACAGGTATCAAAAGCATCCTGCAATCCTTCCACTCCCGTACCGGCATTGGCATTACCCGCGTTGATCAGCAAATAGCGTGGACAGACTGCTGCCAAATGGCGCCTGCAAACCGTGACGGGAGCTGCACAAAAAGCATTCTGAGTAAAGACTGCTGCGCTTTGACTACCCTCGGCAATATTGATCAACACCAGATCCTTACGTTCCTTGTAGATACCCGCGGCAACAGCTGCCAAACGGATACCCGCAACAGGCAACAGGTTTTCCGGTGGAGTGAGGTTAACAGCCATGATTATTTTCCTTGAGATGAGGGGTGTGAAAGATCACATGAGACCTTTCATGCAAAGTCTCAGTAGTGAGGATTATTTCATATCTTCTGTTCTTGAGGAACACCCCCGTAGAGACATCGTACGTATGCCGCCTCTCTACAAAACCGTTCTGTCACTACTCAGGCACGAGCATGTCACATATCAGTCCATTCCATGCCATTTTTATTCAATAGTGACCTGATAGCTCACCTGCCCTTTGGCACCTCCTTTCAAGCTGCCTGTAAACAACCACTCAAGCGCATCACCATTGACCACAGGCGCACAGGTCATGCCTTGAGGAATGCTGTCACAACTCGCTGAACTGGCTTGCAGTACGGTAAATGCCGGAACAGTATCATTAACCTTTAAGTCTGTAATTGGTCCAGTCCCTGTATTGGTATAATAGAGACGATATTCAAGCACATCTCCCGGGTTGGCCTGATTCCGGGTTTCGGTTTCAGCACTACCCTGGGTGATATTTTTTACCGTTTTGGTTAATTCCAGCCTTGAGCTGCCCCCCGTCAGTACATCATTGGCTGCGGACCTGGTAACATCTGTGACGATCAGGGTTGCAGAACCAGCCAGGCTATTGCCATTGAAGTCAAAACTCGCAGTAATTGCATTGCTGAAAGTTTCACCTGCGACCACAGCAGCGGGCGCATAGACTTTATTGATGAGACAAATCTCCTGGCCAGCAATGGTTGCCAGGCTACTGGCAAGTGGCGCACTGGCCTCCGCACCATCCAGTTTTCCATTACAATCCGTGTCCTGATAAACCACACTACCCCAGCCAGCGCTACTCCCCCCCGCATTCGTTATCGAGAAATTAACCGTGCCGGTGCTTTTCGCGGTAAAGGTATGGGCATAGAACACAACATTTCCCGGCAATGCTGTACCGCTATGATCCGGGGCAAAGGTTGGCCCGGCCACATCGCCGAAATCCTTGCCCGTCACTTCGGCTGCCACCACACTAAACTGGGGCAGAACGTTGGCCGTTGTCGAGCGATAACCTGCAGGATCCTTTGCAGTAGCTGTATCACAGTTTTGTGGCACCGGTACCGTTTCGCGCGAAGCCTCATAAATCTGATAATCTCCCGGTATGACAGGAAAGAAAGTGTAGTTGCCATCGGCATCAGTGCGAGTACTGACGCAAGTGCTGTTAACCACATCCAGCAAAACGAGAGGCAGGTTACTGATGCCTGCTTCGCCGCTGTCATTCGCCGCATTGACATTACTATCCTGGTATACCCTGCCCCTGACGGGGAAACCACCCACTTCTATCGTCAGTGGATAGTCCTCTACTTCACCATCGGTAGCAATGCCTGTAGCCACACTGGTATTGGCGGTACCTGTCGCGATACTGGTATCCGTGGTTAACCGAATCCGTGCATAGACATCACCGGCCTTGATCGTGGCAGGAATACTCCAGCTTAAAGTAACCGTACTACCCGAGGTCCCTGTCGCTACCGCTACTGTTGCAGCTTCATCCGCGGCAAAGCTCTGATCCCCATTAAAATCAATCCAGCCCACCAGATTGGCTGTTTTGCCCGAGGTATTGGTTACCACGACATCCAGTGCATACTGGTTGTCTATATCCGTCAGTTTGGGAAAGCTTGCAATACCATCTTCATCATCTGATCCACTGCTATCATCACCCGTGCCATCCGTGCCTCCATTGGCCGCATTCTGGCTATCTGTCTCAATATCCGGCTGTACCAGCCCCAGGTAGACAGTGGGTGAAGCAGGAACACCATGACCGGCATCACCGTAGCTATCCAGTGCATCACCGTAATCTGTCGGTAGCACATGCACTCTGGTTGGGTCTTCAATCGCCGGGGTATCCGGGTCATCACTTTTCAGGCTGACAGAACCGTAGGTTAAATTAGCCTGGTTATCAATATCCTGCTCACTGTTAATCGCTGTACTCACCTTGACGGCAACCGTAAAACTCACCTGACTGTTCGCAGACAGGTTTATGCCATTGATTGCCAGGGTCGTATCATTGAAGGTGGTAAGACTGCCGCCACCGGGGGAGTTATCCGAAAGAGAATCCAGATCATAGGTTAATGTTGCCGGCAAGACATCATTAAAATCAACAGTAATGGGGAAGTTAAACGCATTGGCAATCGTATAAGTATAACTAAAGGTATTGCCCGCCTGGGTTTCAGAAACGCTGGCATCTTTTAATAACGATGGCGGTGTACAGGCGGCCGCATCAAACTTTCCGTTTGCGGTAACATTGCCGACTTTATTGACCACCGCCGGTGACTGAGAAACATCTACCTTAAAGAGCTCACCACCGGAATTATTATAAAAATACAGGCTGCCATCGGCAGCAGACCAGGCACCTCCTGCATTCGCAGGAAGCGTATCCCCTGTCGTACTCACCAAAGAACCAACCCCTGTCTGGGTTATACGAACCAGTACATTGTCTTTCACTCCGTATAAGGCATTATCGTAAACACTAAAGGTGATATCTGCTGGTGAACGGGTATCTCCACTTCTTGCAACCGCTGTATAGGTCAGCGTACCCGCAGCAGGTTTATTGCCAATATCTACGATAAACAGGGTTGAACTATTTATTCCAAAAAGCTTCCCTGAGTTATCCATAGCACCGATATAACCTAAAGGATCAAAACTACCCGAGCCAGAAGGAAAACCCAGGTCTTCAATATAACGCCCTGATCCATAGCGGACAATGCTACCTACCGCAATGCCTGTATTGCCGGCAGTACCATCTCCTCTATAAAAACCATAAATCAGGTTATCCATTGCATTGTAGCCAATACCATTCACATAAACAGGAGGGTTAAGGTTACCCAAAGAAGTCACTGCCAGTGTTTGTTTATCCATAGACTGAACGACAGAAGGATCATCAATCACCGTATAGGGAGTGCCATCACAGCTAAAAGGCGTTAAAGCCTGATTAATGGTAAGTGCATAATCCTCAATTTCTCCATCTGATGCTACACCATCAGGCAGACTGGTCGCAGCATCACCTGTTACAACCTGAGTATCTGTCGATAGCCTCAGGCGCAGGTAGCTGCCACCAGCTTGCAGACCCGACAATCCCGTCCAGTTCAGTGTCACTGTGGTGTTGCTACTTCCATCAGGTACGGCTACCGTAGCGGCTTCGGCAGCATCAAAAAGACCATTGCCATTAAAATCAACCCAGCCAACCAGATATCCATCATTGCCAGTATTATTGGTAACATTCACATCAACACTGTAGCTTGTCGCATCACTGGATAACGTGGGCAACGTACTGACACCATCTTCATCATCGGTCGATGTATTATCATCTCCATCAGCCGCTACTGTGGGGCTACCATCCAGTTCTTTATCCACAAGATTACCGATAAAGATAGCGGGTGTATCAGTCAGTTTGTGATAGGCTCCATTATTGCTATTCGTTGTTGGATACTGACTCGGCGCATCGCCATAATCACGACAGGTAATACCCAATGAGATGTTATCTACCAAGTTACCTGCTGATTGATTTCCATTAAAAGTCGATACAGAGTGAAAACCAAACCGGGTCACATATTGCCCGGCAGGAATAATATAAGTACCACTATAAAACTTCCATGCCGTATTGCCAGTCACCATTGTGGCCTGTACCGATGATGCTGCCAGACTAATGACTTCATCCGGGGAACCCATTAGCACATTCATGCTATCAGTACCTTCACGACCACGATGCCACAAAGACCATTCAATTGTTGTACCCGGTGTTAACGCAACGTCCTGATACAATGTGCCATTCACATAAGCGTTAATTTCTGCAAACTGGACACCTTCCTGAGAAGGTACACCAAGGAAACCATCAGCCCATAGCTCGATACTGTTTCTTTCTGCAAAGCTATTTCCGGAGTTGGGTAAATCCGGTACTGTCGCCCAGCCAGGAATGATATTTTCATCATTTTGCAAAGGTGCTGATGGTGGTAGCTCAAAGCCGCTATTCACCAGAGCATTACACTGGGTGCCTGAATCTCGATAGGCAAGGTAGTCAATTTTATAGTCTTCAACTTCACCATCATTTGCCGAACCACCAGGTGTATTACACTGCCCCGCCGTCGTACAAAAACGAAACCTTGCATATTTAGAGCCTTGGGGGATGAAATCCGTGGTTGTTACGGTTACTGTATTATCTCCGGCAACAACCACTTGGTCATTAGCAACCTGTTCCCCTGTATCATTCCAGTCGCCATCTTCGTTCCAGTCTATCCATACACTTAATACACCACCTGTACTAACATTGACAGTAATGTCGTTGGCTTCATTCATATACAAGATAGACTTACCATCAGGTGCTGTTGCAAAGGTTACACCGTCATCATCTGCACCTTCTGCGTCAGCATTAACGGATGGCTGACCATCAGCTTCTATATCTACAGAAGCACCCATACGAATAGCAGGATCCACCACATGTACTGCCGCATTATCAGCAATAAGCACATTATAGATATTGCTTAATGCAGCATCTAAAGTGGTAAGGTCATTAGGTGCATCACCATAATCTTGCCCTCTAATGGTTAGCGCATAGTCTTCTACTTCACCATCAACGGCATTACCTGTTGGATTAGTCACTTCCGTTTCAATACTCGCTGTACGCACCCTCAGATAAGTATCACCAGCTACAAGCCCGCTTATACCCGTCCAGGTGAGAGTTGTCTGACTGGAACAACTCACCGGGAAATTACTATTTCGCTCTCCAGCGTTAAACACACCATCGCCGTTAAAATCAATCCATGCAGACACTGTTCCTGTGCCAGTACAACTCACATCAATACTGTAGTCGGTTATTTTATCGTGAATAAGGGGAATAATCGCAACACCGTCTTCATCATCGTTAATACCATTGCCATCATCTCCATCTGCACCCACACCCGCATCACCTCCCAAGGGAGTGGTGTCCTCTGTATCTGGAGCATTAACACCTAAATATAATGCTTGTGGCTTATTCGGTGGATTTTCATGAGTCGCTTCACCATAAGAGGAAGGCGCGTCTCCAAAATCTTTAAAGAAGTCGCCACAATCATATCTGACGATATTCGTGAAATTAAAACTCCTGTCACCATCCGCAGCCAGGATATAACCGGAATTAGCCGAGCGTTGCATGGTGAAGGAAGAGACATTCGCCCAGCGACCCGCAACAATAGATTCTGCACCACCACTATAATTATTTTGCCCTGCAAATGTAATGATATTGCCACTTTGAGACCAGGTAAGATCCGTTGCCTGGTCCAGGCTTAACTCAACCAGTGAAGCATCACTACAGTCAAAAGACACCGTTTCATTATTAGGGCCATCAATATCCGCAAAACCGACATAGACATCGGTAGCGGTGACCGGGGTGCTGTTATCACTGGCATCAAGAATATCCCAGCGGAGGGTGACATTATCCCCTGACAGGTTTGATGTGATTGAGGGTGCATTATAAAAGGTGCCAAAAGAATGAACCCCGCTACCTGTTTGTGCTGTAATCGTGGCACGCAGATTAATCGCCGTGCTGCCAACTGTTCCTATTCCGCCGCTGGCAGAAAATAATGCTGTCTTGTTCACAGAAGAGCCACCATCCGGGTCTGATTCGGTAACGGTACAACCGGATGCACAAGAATAACTCAAATCACTGGTTGCGTTTGCTCGCGCCAGGAACAGACTGGAAATAACAAGCGCCAACAATACAGGAGCTGCACCCGAAGGTATTTTCAGGCTGCCCCGCTTATGGTTATTTTTATTTCCATCCGTAGTGGTTACTTCTTGTTTTTTGCGAAGGATCCCAACCTGTTTGTCTACCATGCAGGGAACCTGAGTTGAGCGACTACTCTCTTTGATAATGTTCAACAAACCCATTTTATAATTGTCTCTGATTTTTATTGTTCTTATGGAATCTCTGACATAGTAGCCGGGAAGAAAACTATTATATTTATATTCCTTGCACCTTATTCGCCACCATCCTGTTCTTGAAAAATACCCGGGCAGATACGGCGACGACAACCCTATGTAATGGCTAATTATTACCCAGAATGTCAAATCTTTATAGCTTTACAGACAAAAGGTAGAGAGTGATTTGAACAAAAGCCTTCACGAAACTCAAAATTATCCTGTAACCACTGGCTCTTATAGACCGAGTGTTTCCCATATCTCATTAATACGCTGTTTTACGGTTTGATCCATCACAATGGGCTCACCCCATTCTCTCTCCGTTTCCCCAGGCCATTTATTGGTAGCATCCATACCCATTTTTGATCCCAGGCCAGACACAGGAGATGCAAAATCCAGATAGTCAATCGGTGTATTCTCTATCAAAGTAGTGTCTCTGGAAGGATCCATACGGGTAGTCATTGCCCAGATCACGTCTTCCCAGTTGCGGGTGTCGATATCGTCATCAACAACAATGACAAACTTGGTATACATAAACTGGCGCAGAAATGACCAGACTCCCATCATGATACGCTTGGCATGTCCCGGGTATTGCTTTTTCATGCTGACAATGGCCATACGGTAAGAGCAGCCTTCGGGTGGCAGGTAAAAGTCTACAATTTCCGGAAACTGTTTTTGCAGAATGGGCACAAATACTTCGTTAAGCGCCACACCTAAAATGGCTGGCTCATCCGGTGGGCGGCCGGTGTAAGTACTATGGTAAATGGGATCTTTACGGTGAGTTATTTTCTCTACCGTAAACACCGGGAAGGTTTCCACTTCATTATAATAACCCGTGTGATCACCATAAGGCCCTTCCTCTGCCGTATCACCAGGGTATAAATAGCCTTCCAGGATATATTCTGCTGAAGCAGGCACTTGTAAATCAAATAGCTGACACTGCACAACCTCGGTTTTGGAGCCACGCAACAAGCCTGCAAAGGCGTATTCAGATAAGGTATCCGGTACCGGTGTTACCGCACCCAGTATAGTGGCCGGGTCAGCACCCAGAGCAACAGCCAGCGGAAAAGGCTCACCAGGGTGCGCTTTTTGCCAGTCACGAAAATCCAGAGCACCGCCACGGTGCGATAGCCAACGCATAATCAGTCGATTTTTGCTAACCCGTTGCTGGCGATAAATACCCAGGTTCTGACGTGGTTTTTCCGGCCCTCTGGTAACGACCAGACCCCAGGTAATGAGCGGTGCTGCATCACCTGGCCAGCACGTTTGAATGGGAATACTATTCAGATCAACCTGGTCTTTTTCAATAATGACTTGCTGGCAAGGTGCTTTCTTCCGCTGTTTCGGCGCCATATCCAGGACTTTGCGGAATTTTGGAATGCTTTGCCAGGCATCTTTCAAGCCTTTGGGTGGCTCCGGCTCTTTTAAAAAGGCCAATAGCTTGCCGACCTCTCTGAGAGCACCCACACTCTCTTCCCCCATACCCATTGCCACACGCCTGGGGGTACCAAACAGGTTAGTCAGTACGGGGGTGGAATAGCCTTTGGGATTTTCAAACAGCAGTGCCGGGCCGCCCTGACGCAGTACCCGATCCGATATTTCGGTCATTTCCAGATATGGATCAACCTCTACTGATATGCGTTTCAGTTCACCCTGTTTTTCCAGCTGCTGGATAAAATCCCGCAAATCCTTGTATTTCATAACTGATCCAAAAGTGGCTTAAGCACATAATTAAAATGAAAAGGCAGAATATCTTTGAGAAGATCATGAAAGGCTAATCAGTGGCACACTAGAGAACCCCGCCAGCTGTTTCATTAGTAACAAACTTGGCGGGTAACAGCAACAAAAGATTCCTCACTGGGAAGCTATCTGAGAGTAGAGTAGAATAGAGAAACTACGGCTATTTAAGAAGACTCTGATCAAGTCCCAATCGTTTTCCTGAGGCTGAAATATCGCCATTTTTTCGCTATTAAAAGTGACCAATAGAATGACTATTGCTAACTTTTCTATCAAAAAACTGACGAATTTCATCTCACAGGAAATTCGACCGGACTTAATCAGAGGCTCCTTAAGCGACTGAATCAGAGCCTCCTTAACGATTCCTATAAACTCAGATTATGGTGCTTATGGGACTTGCAGTAGCTTTTCTATTCTCAGAGACAGCCACCTGGCATCATACCTTCCGGAAGCCCACGATATGGAACTAAAAAGCTTAACGGGTTTGCGCGGGCTGGCCGCATTGATCATTGTTTTCACTCATTGCCAGCAGTTTTTCTTTGTATATGCCACTCAGAATCTTGAGCGTTTCTTTCAGCCTCTGGTCTATCCTGCTAACAAGATAGCGATAGCAGTGGTCAAGTTTTTTTATGATGGCGCCTTTGCAGTAATGTTGTTCTGGGTATTGTCGGGCGTGGTTCTTTCTCTGAAGTTCTTCCAGTTATCGCCTCAGGGCAACAGAAGCGAAATACATGCCTATTTATTCCATGCTGCATTTAAACGCTACTTCAGGCTTGCTATCCCCGCCCTGCTATCTGTTTTAGGTGCCTACGCCTTAATTCGTAACAACCTGTTTTTCGATAACCAGATAGCGGCATTGTATGCTGGAGAAGGGGGTTGGGAGACATATGCAAACTGGTTAAGGAATATTTTCCCTGATACCGGCAGTCTAAGTGATGCCCTGCGCTCCGTTTTTTGGGATACCTTTTTTAACTATAAAAATAGTACGACCTATAACCCCGTACTATGGACGATGGAAAAAGAGTACATCGGATCAATCATACTCTTTGTTTTTTTACGCTGGTTCGGACATCATCCCTGGCGCAGAATAATCTGCTTGTTCATGATTCCTGCACTGGTGTTAACCCATCTTACCTGGCTGGCTGCTTTTTTTACCGGTATCCTGATCAGTGATTATTACGTCGTCTATCGATACGATGGATTGCAGCATTTAAAAGGACAGCCCGCTATCAACGCAAAAAAGTGTATCAATATGATGCAATCCAGAACCGCTATCTTTATAAGCATTGCCCTATTGATCATACTCATCGGGCTGCCAAAATATAACCGTGCCAGTGATATGATACTGGCGGCGGTGGTCGTAATAGTCAGCTTGTTAAGCCTGCCTGTTGATCGCTTCTTATCATCTCGGGCACTGCTCTGGTTAGGAAAAATATCATTTGGTTTATATTTATCCCACCTGTTGTTGGTCGCCAGCCTGTCTAGCTATATTTATTTACAGTGCATTGATGGCTGGGGCTCTAGCCTTTCGGCCTGGGTCGCGACACTCTTGACACTCATACTTGCCTTACCTCTGGGATGGGTATTCTATATTCTGGCTGATAAACCAGCCATCAGGCTTGGGTATGTCTTAAAACCTTTATGAATAAATGCCTTATACTCTATACCCTGGTGAAGTCACGGGTTCAGGTAAATTTTACCTATCGAAAAATACCACCCACACTGAATCAGGGTCTCCTTACGAGTGTTTTTATACACTGAATGGCCCGATCAAGATCACTATATTCCAGTGAAAAACAGTCAATACTTTTCAACCAGCTGATAAGACTATGAATATTTTTTTTCGTAAAAGGTTTCGCAATCAGACTTTCAGCCTGAATAATCACCTGCAAAGCATCAATGGTCGACAGCCATTCAAGTTTTGGAGTTGAGCAGTCAGGGTTATATAGAGGTCTGATAAGACAGTGGGCCCGGAGTGTTGTACCCTTTTTGTAGTAGGTGGGTGGTTGCAGGTATTTTACCTGCAGGTTATTCCGGCCATAGACTTTCTGCCTTTTCAAGCCGGGGTAATAACTATCCAGCACCTCCCATGAGCCGGATTTAACACATAAGCTGACCGGAACGGGAACCAGGGTTTGATCTGTCAACAAAGGGACAACATCATCATTGATATAGGTGAACCCTGACTGGATCAGGCCGGCAATGAGTGTGGATTTTCCGTTGCCACCTTGAGATGGAAACAAGAGCGTTTTGCCCTCGTATGAGGCTCCTCCTGCATGAAGGATCGCGACCCATTCAGAATGCTGGCAGGCGAGTTCTGTAATTGCCCTGTGAACCATAACCGGAATATGGGATTGGGAGGTTGCTGTCTCTAGCAGCCTGTCTTTTAGACAAATCAGAAACTGTCCATTATTGTCATCAACTATCAATACCTGATACGTTGCTGAACACCCCTCCCCCGGTGCCCTTAAGTGCTGAAAAATACCATTTATATCATTGATAATATCCTGACTATTAGCGCTAACTTCAACCTGTATCAGGGGTAAATAAATGTTTGTATGGTATCGGTAGGTTCCTGACGCCAGGTTTGGTGTCGTGCTTTCTTCCTGGTCTGTCTCCTCATATTTTTTGCCTGGAAATACATTTATCCAGTAGTTAATCGTTGACAGCACATCTTGTTCTGCGACTTCAACGGGGATATCAAAAGCGGAGGCTATCTCTTTACCAATTTCTTCAGCTGGGATAGCAGCTATAACATAGAGTTCCCAAATGATTACAGACAGTTCATTTAAAACATGAATATGATGACTCTCCGGAGAAAAAATAATGCCCTGTTCATCAACGGGAAGATAGTCATATCTTTTCAGTGTCTTTCTTGCAATGGACTGCTCAGTTACTTTTGCGGAACACATAAACCGTATCGTTCAGGAATTTAGTGTTAAAGCCATGCCTGTTGGCCAGGCGAATTAGCTTGTTTTCGTCAAATAACATGAACTCTCCAGTAGACACACCGTCATTAAAACGCTGCATGGCCATTTTCATAATGGGCCAGTGCTGCTCGAAATTGATCGATGTATTCTTAATATTATGCTGTATTTGCTGCTTGCAGGAAGCGATATCGTAGTATTGTTTGGGCTCCAGGATAAAAAGGTGCCCGTAAGCAGACAATTTTGTAGAAATATCTTCAAACAATACTTCATAGTCGTTTAGATCACCTGAAAAACTATACAGTGATCTGCAAAACAGGCAACCATCACTCACCGGAAGCGCCTCGTAAGCTTCCTGAAAGGTTGAATGGATCAAGTGTACCTGATCTGCATTTTTTTCCAGAAAGGTGCCTTCTGCGATACGAAACATATCCGGAGATGGCTCCACCATAACCGCGCTGACATCTGCTCTCTCCATGAGAATTTTGCTTAAAATACTACCTGTCCCTCCTCCTATATCCAGCAATGACGCATTCATGGGAAGTGTGCTTACAACTGTTTTAATAAGTGTATCAATATCTTCGTTAATTTTGGGACTCGATAAGATATCGATTGTACCCGCATAATCCTTATAGTCTGATGGCTTCATATTTTACTAAAAATAAAGATAAGCGTTCATTGCCGTCAAAGACCAGGGCACTATCACCGGAACAGGATCTAATGTACAGGAAATTCCCTTGGATCATCACGATACCCCCCTTCAATATTCTTGGTGACAACGGCGACCGCATCATGTGGATGCAAACTTTCCATGTGATTAATACGCACCCAAAAATCCAGCAGGGTTTTATCCTGATCCAGCATGGCAAAAATACGTCTGGCGGCATCTTCACAGAACATCAGGTTAGCGGCATTCAGACGCGCAAACTCCTGCTCATCTTCACGCTTGACGGCGGCCTGTACCGGTGTTTGCAGTGCAGCTTCAATTTCATCGACTAATCGTGATATAGGTAGCTCAGTAAGACTTTCATCGAGTTTTACTCGCACTTGCGCCACGCTACGCTGACTGTGCGGAGTAGCGTTGATCCCTTCTACCGTACCCAGCCAGTCATGCACAGCTTTGGCGTCTACCATGCCATTTTCAGCAAATTGCTTTTGGAAGCCTTTTTGAATCAACTGCCGGGCAAGGGCTGCTGAACAGGGACAGGTGGATGAATAAGGTACTTGCAAGGTGAGTTCAGTAGAAATCTTGCCTTGCCGAATGGAAGAAATCACTCTGAATGGATAACTTTTCCAGCCGGTATTGTCACTAATCAGGGAGCTACGACGTTCAAAAAATGCCAAGCGACATTCCAGATAGGCGCTATCACTCAACCCTTCATGTGATTCTACAAAATCGGTGACAATATCGTGCAGCAGTTTGGGAGAGAGCAATCCCATCCCCAATTTTTTATCGACGGTCAAATACAGCCGTGACATATGAATGCCCTTGCTTTCCGGATCCAGCAGGTTGACGTAGGCCTGCACCCTGGAAACCATCTGGATTTTCTCACCGCGCCCATTCATCATAAACACGGGAATCTCGATATCGCTCATACCCACCCAGTTTAACCGGGCGTTGGGCCCTAAATGGGGCTCATTGGCGATATCTGGCATTGTGCCGTCTTGTATGGCACAGTTATTGTCATTGCAGCCTTCGCTTGCACTCATGCTAATTCCTCAGTATTACTCAGGAAACCTCGTACGGATACCCTGGCGAAGGGCGATTATACCTGTCATAAAACCTTTTACCACTGTCGGGGTATGGCAATTATAGGGCAATTATGAATGCAAGGATCAATGCTCGACCAGTTCAACTCTGTGGCTACCGTCAAAAAAGCAGGTAAAAGCACATAAAGTGTCTGATCAGGTCGTGAGCGACTTTCTTTTAAAAGATTATATATGTGCCTTAAACCTCACAAGCCTCTTTGCTGTTGTTCCGGGATTTTTGTATCCAGCTTTTCACCTTGGCAACAAGATTATCCCTGCTCACTGGCTTGGGCAGATAATCATCCATTCCAGTTTCCAGACACTTCTCCCGATCCCCTTTCAGGGCGTTGGCTGTCATGGCGATAATGGGTATTGATGGAAGACGGTTTTTATTCTCCCACTCACGAATAAGTCGGGTTGCGGTATAACCATCAATGTCCGGCATATGAATGTCCATCAGGATCAGGGTATAGCGTTTCTTTTTAACGGCCTCCACTACCTGCTTTCCATCCACCACATGATGAATACTTAGGCCTTCATTTTCCAGCATGGTTTTGGCAATCAAGGCGTTGACTTCATTATCTTCAGCCAATAATACCTGTGGTGTCTTTGTCGCCCCGGGAAGCACAACCGCTGGCTTTTTCTGGACACCCTTGCCTCCGGATCCCCTGACAACTTCAAGCAACATGTTTCGCAAGATAGAAGAACGAATAGGTTTGGTTAGAGTATGCTGAACACCGGCACGATCCAGCTTTTCCTGCGTGATAGCATACGAAGACAGTAATATCAGCGGGGTAGCATTTAAGCGAGGGTCGTCATTAATCTGTCTGGCGACACTTAAACCATCCATGACGGGCATAAACCAGTCCAGTAGCACCAGATCAAAGGGCTTACCTTCCTTGTAATGTTCAACCATCAGTTCCAATGCTTCCTGCCCACTGCTAACCAGTGTCGGCCTGGCACCCCAGGAGTTCAGGTATTCATTGAAGATCTGCCGGTTGGTATTCATATCATCAACTATCAACACCGAGAGACCATCCAGGTTTTTGGAGTCCGTCGGACGAACCGATTCCGCCACCTTGTCCAGCGTGAGTTCAAACCAGAACAGACTCCCTTTGCCGGGCACACTTTCAACACCAACCGTGCCACCCATGAGTTCTGTAAACTCCTTAACAATGGTAAGTCCCAGACCCGTACCACCATAACGGCGCGTAATAGAGGCATCCACCTGCACAAAGGAATTAAAGACATTTTTTTGCATGTCCTTCGGGATACCAATACCGGTATCTCTGACCTCAAATCGCAGAGTAACGGTGGTTTCATTCTCGAAACGCTTTTCAACACGCGTATAAACCTCACCGTGCTCGGTGAATTTTAGTGCATTCCCCACCAGATTAATCAGCATCTGACGGATACGAGAACTATCCCCACGCACCGTTTGCGGAACATTTCTGGCCACATATGACATCACCTCGACGGGTTTATCCGGTTCTGTCATTGCCATAATACTGTTCACTTCTTCCACTAATTCATGCAGTGAAAAACGTGTCATTTCCAGTTCAAATTTGTTGGCACTAATTTTGGAGTAATCCAGAATATTATTAATAATATCCAGCATGGACTCACAGGAAACATGTGCTGTTTCGATAAACAGCTTCTGCCGTTCATCCAGGTTTGTCCTCCTGACAACATCCAGCGACCCCAGAATGCCATGGATGGGCGTGCGAATTTCATGGCTCATATTGGCCATGAACAGCATTTTCTGTTCGGATTTCTGGATCGCAGAAATCCGCTGCTCAGACTCATCTTTTAACTCTTCATAAAGCGAATGCATTTCCTCTGAAGAAACTTCCAGGGAACGTTCAAGCAGCTGTCGTGACTCGGTATCCGCATGGTAGGAACGATTTACAATCGATAAAAACTGTTGCCATGCCTCCAGGTTTGCAGGTATCGCGTTAAAAGAAAGCCCTCCCTTGTTTAGCTGATTCAATAACCGGTGGTGTGGCGCCTTATTTTTATTCTTATTACTATTTTTCATAGATCACCGTTAATGCAAGTGTTTCATTATGTAATGCACACGCCCCCTTGTTTAGCGTTGCAAACTCTCCCGCCGAATAAAATCCGACTTGCTGTGTACCATCTGGTAATTTCCTCAGCACAGCATCGACTTCCATTTCTACATCCTCGTCCAGTACAAGCAGCCGCCCAATACAACTGGACACAATAGATAGCACACCCGGACTATGTGTATAAATGCCGCCCAGACTGTCCACGGCTTCTTCAGCACCCTCAATCAGGTTTTCCAGTGTGCCGTACATCAGCTGTGCACAGGAACCTGTAGGGATATCCCCAGCAAACGAAATAGACTGGGTCTTTTCATTGATGCCTATTATACTGCGAACAATATTGTCTTCAGGGTTTCCCGACCAAATCGACAACGGATATAACAACCCCGACCGGGGCAAGTTATTCGCAGCTTCACCCAGGTATTTTTTATACAGCTGCAAGGCGGGCTTACCATCCAGCTCATACAGCACTTCCTGACGGGCTTTGGTCACCTCGCGCCTCACCCCGAACGCCTTCCAGCCACTCCCTTTGGTACTGAGAAGCGCGATGGAATCACCATAGAGTCCAATGATACTGGCCACATTTGTTTCAGGCTTTCCGTTTTTCAATACCCAGCTTTCCGGATGCTCACCACAATAAGCAGAAAGACCACCCGCGATAACCCGATGATGACCAAGAATATGGCTAATCCCCTGTATATACTGACTACCGTTGATGTGAATCCCGTCTGCAAATGTCAGTACCGCAGACAGTGAATCTTCGTGAACCTGCTTTGCCAGACTGCGCCCCAGGGTTTCGGCTTCTTCACCCGGTTGCATTTTCTGTGTCGAAAGTCGCAGGCTGGTACTCCAAAACCGTGTTACAGAAATTACCAGCCCATGTTTGTGGACACTCTCACCCAGTATCACCGCCGGTGTTGAACAGCCCGCAATAATGGAGTCCGGATATTTTTTGATGATCTCCTGAAAGGGCTCGCTTTTTTTCAAGAATGAAGAATGTCCAAAGACTAGCACCAGTGTCTGCACAGAGTTATAGTCAGGGAGTGGGGCTGACCACCCCTGCCCATCAATATAGTGGCTTTGAAATATATCCATTTTTTTTATTATTATTAAGTGAGATCGCTTATTTTCAATCAGTCTATCATATGATTAATTTTTAAACATTCCCGTTTATCTGAAAGCGGTACCATTATGCACCCTGCATCTTCCTCGAAACGACATCCTCTTTCTCCCGGTTATCGGTAACTTCTGTACAGTACTCTCCAGTTTGTGTAATATTTGCACTGCAACATAGCAACCCTAAGGGGCCAGAGGCTCCCTAACAACAATAAAATCATAACAAGAACAACCCAAGGTCAAGTAGCCCACAAACCCTACTATCGCCAAATACTAATAATAAATTCAGACATGTTAGATCTGAAATTGGGGAGATATGAAAAGAATAATTCGAGTGTTAAGCATCACTGCGTATATAGCTGCACAAAGCTTGTCCGTATCATCTGCAAATTCCTTAAACCAGGCATCCGCACTGGGGATTAATACCAATGAGGCTATGGATATAAATTCCAGTATGCCCTTTATTGATCTATTTAAATTGTCAGCACCTTTCGAAGAATCCAGACCCTGGCTCACCAAGGGAAAAATTACCTATGATAAAAATGGCTGGCCCAAAGACCTGCATGGAGGTCAGGCCGGGACACGTTTTGTCAGCAACCTTCCCGCCAACACCATCCCTGCAGGACTGTATACAGTTCTCTACAAAGGTGAAGGGAAAATCACCTATGGTGTCGATGCCAAGCTTGTTAGTCGCACCCCGGGAAAAGATATCATTAGTCTTAAGCCGGGTAAAAACGGACGTATCAGTGCTTACCTCATTATCAAGGAAAGTAACCCCAGGAATCATATTCGGGATATTCGTGTTCTGATGCCCGGTGGAATCTGTATGGGAGATGCCTTTAAACGGGTAAAGGAAGCCCGTGAATGCGGTGATCGCAAGTATCTATCCTTTGAACAACACCATGAACAGCTCCTTTTTAATCCCGACTATCTGGATTTCATGAAAGACTTTAAAGTCATTCGTTTTATGAATATGTCGGGTATTACACGTAACGACCTGAGCCATTGGGCAAAGCGTCCAACCATGAGCCAGGCAACCTGGGGGGGCAAGGAAGGGGTACGAGGCGTACCACTGGAAGTCATGGTGGAGCTGGCAAACCAGGTTAATGCCGACCCCTGGTTCAACCTGCCACATAAGGCAGACGATACTTTTGTACGCAACTATGCCCGCTATGTCAGGGACAACCTCAAACCTGCATTAAAACCCTATATTGAATATACCAATGAAGCATGGAACGGTATTTTCTCACAAGCACACTATATGAAGAACATGGGTATGAAGCAGCGGCTGGACAAAAATAAGGATCAGGCCGGCTATAAGTTTTTCTCCAAACGCAGTGTAGAAATTTTCAAAATATGGGAAAGTGTTTACGGTGGAACCGAACGTATTGTTCGCGTGATGGGGGCCATGACAACCAACAAGCGCCTGTCTGAAACTCTGTTGAGCTACCAGAATGCATACCTGCACACCGATGCACTAGCGATTGCTCCTTATTTTTACATTGATCAAAAAGAGATCCATGGTATTCGCAGTATTGACAGTATTTTCAAAAAGCTGGTATCACCGAAGAATCGTTATTCTATTCCCAACATTTTAAAAAGCGTCAAAATGCAATCTGAAGTTGCCAAAAAATACAAGGTGAGCCTGGTCGCGTATGAAGGGGGGCAACATCTGGTTGCCTATAAAACGCATACTGTGCGGGACGGGCCTAACCGCTATCTAATCTTTGCCAACAAAGACAAGCGGATGAGTGAACTGTATTACCGCTTTCTAAAAGGCTGGCAGCAAAATGGCGGCGAACTGTTTGTCGCGTTCTCTGCGCCACGCCTGTATACCTGGATTGGTAGCTGGGGTATTAAGGAATATATTACCCAGCCAGCTCATGAAGCTCCAAAATATCAGGCTCTTATGGCCTTTAATAAAAATGAGCCTTGCTGGTGGGAGGGCTGTCGTACTCCCGCGAAAAGCCTCTCTGCCCAAAAATCCACGACTATTGCAAGAGCACAGACACCCAAAAAGCCACCCGCACGTCTTGACCCATTGGACTTTGGTACTCATGACCTGCCAGTGCACCGGGTAAGCCATGTCGAATCACGCTTCAATACACGGATTAAAGCAGAAAGAAAAACGACCATACGCCCTTTACAGGATTCACTGTCAGCAGCCATTTCATCTCTGGATAACAAGTGGAGTGCAAAAACACACAAAATTCGACGTGTGAAAGACCGCAACCGGATTTACTCACGGCACTCAAACTTTCGCTTGATGAATGTGGTAGACGGTTATATTAAAGACAGCCGTGATCTGGCTGCTGACTGGCAGGCACACTGGGATCGGCAATACCTGCACCTGCGCGTAGATGTTGCTGATGATAACTTTATCAAAGACTCAAGCAAACCCTGGAGTGACGACTCCATTGAGATTTATATTGATGCCGATGGCAGTCAGCTCAGTACCTATGACAAAAAGAATGATTTTCAGTTTATCTACCGCTGGAAAGACTACGGCATTGGTATGGGACATAACTCGCCCCGTCGAAACCTCTCTGGTGTAAAACAGAAAATGGTCAAAACACGAAAAGGCTATGTGCTTGAGACTTCTATTCCCTGGCGCCTTCTGGGCGTACACCCCAGCGAAGGGCACACTCTCGGCATTGATGTACAGATCAATGATGATGATGATGGCTCACAGCGCGATGGAAAACTGGCCTGGAATGCACAGCAGGACATTGCCTGGAAAAACCCAAAAAGCTTTGGCCAACTGGTCTTGACAAACTAGCCGAAAAGGAACAATCCCCAATAGGGCGTACAACGATGCGTCCACTTTTAGAGCCAACTCTATGTTGGCTCTTTTTTTGGCAGCATCGGCAACGACTCAAGGAATCTGGCTGCACCTAAAACCTGGGAGGAACTCTTGATTGACAGAATGCTGCATGACTGGATCAAGAAGCTACCCGGTATTTCGCATACCCGCAGCAATGGCATTAATGGTTCTTAACAAACCATCAAGATGGGGAGACTCCAGCTGGTCTGTCCCTTCTATTGCTGCACGATGCCTTCTCAACATAGTGATCTGGATATGGTTGAGGGGATCCAGATAGGGGTCACGGCGTTTGAGTGAATATTGCAGCAACGGGGTATCTTCCATTAAATCACTCAGATTCGTCGCTTTTAGAACCTGCTCAACAGTTAGCTCATATTCTGCACGTATCTTTTTATAGATCCTCATCGCTTCCTCCTGATTGGGAGAAAGTCTGGCGTATTCTTTGGCAATATCCATTTCTGCCTTAAACAAAGCCATCTGAACATTACTCATTAAAGCACCAAAAAAAGGCCATTCCCTGACCATTTTCTGCAACTGTTCGGCCCCCTTTTCATGGGTATCACTGTAGGTTTTCAGTGCTGTTCCAATGCCAAACCAGGCTGGCAGGGTATGGCGTGCCTGTGCCCATCCAAAGACCCAGGGAATCGCACGAATAGAAGAACGTGAACGGTTACCTGTAGCGCGGTGTGACGGACGTGAACCGATATTCAGCAAGCCTATTTCCTGAACCGGTGTAATATCGTAAAAATAATCCAGAAAACCGGGGGTTTCTTCAGTAAGATCTCGGTAACTGGCTTCTCCAGCTTCGGCCAGTTCTTGCATTGCCTGTTTAAACGCATCACTGGAAGATTTCTGTTTATGAATAATGCCGCTACTGGCTTTAAGCAAACCTGTTAGCCCTACACCCAGTTCATAAATTGCAGTTTCCTCGTGACTGTATTTATTGGATAGCACCTCACCCTGTTCGGTAAATTTGATTTGACCATGTACGGTACCGGCGGGCTGGGAAATAATAGCGCGATGGGTAGGACCTCCGCCGCGACCGACGGTTCCGCCCCGACCATGAAACAGGCGACATTTTACCTGATATTTTTCAGTGAGTTCTATGACTTTATTTTGGGCATTGTACAGGTTCCACTGTGATGCCAATGTACCACCGTCCTTGCATGAATCCGAGTAACCCAACATGACCTCCTGAAGATTACCAGAAGCTTTCAGCAAACCCCTGTAGGTAGCATTTTCCAGCAAGTTCGTTAATACGCCAGAGATATGCTTCAAGTCTTCGATGGTTTCAAACAGGGGGGATATTTGAATATGGCAGAAGGTTTTGCCCTTGCTATCCGTCCCCGCCAGACCCACCAGGCGTGAGAGAAACATAACCTCCATCACGTGGCTGGCATCATGAGTCATGGAAATAACATAGGTACCGAATACACGCTCTCCCGCTTCATTGCTCATTTCCCGCATCACATTGAAGACTTCGATAATTCCTGCAGTTTGTTCAGATAGCTCTTCAATATTGGCTCTGGGCAATGTCTTTCTGGCAACCTGTGCAGCCAGCAGATCCAACCTTTCCTGCTCAGACAGGCTGAAATAATCTACGTCAGGCATAAACTGTTTCAGCACTTCAGCGACAGCCTGCGTATGCTCGGTAGATTCCTGACGAATATCGAGTTGATACAGGCTAAAACCAAGGGTACTGACGAGGCGTATTAGGTCCTTGAGCTCACGATCCGCAACTATTTGATCATTATGACTCATCAACGATTCACGAATCAATTCAAGGTCTGCCAGAAAACCCGCCGAGGTCTGATAGGCACCTCCCCTGACCTTCGATGTTTTTCCATTTAATCGCTTTTCAACTGTTTTTAATAACAGCTTCAGGCGGTATTTCATAATGGCTAACTTACGACGATAAGGCTCTTTCTCATACAGGAAAGATTTATCCTTGAAGACTGTATCAGCCAACGCTTTATTGTCAGCATCCAGGCTTTGTAAAAAGTTGTCTGAAGGCTGGATCAGATCATTATGATGTGAAAGTGAGCTGATTAATTTTCTGGTACGACGAATGTATTCCTGCAATGCAGTTTGCATGTGTAGACGAATAGCGCGGCGTGTAACATCAGGCGTAACAAACGGGTTACCATCGCGGTCTCCACCAATCCAGGAACCAAAACTTAGTACATTGGGTATCTCGATCGACTCCCCGGGGTACACTTTGCGTAGAGCCCGCTCAAAGTACCGGTAGACCATCGGTATGGACTGGAACAGGCTTGCCTTGAAATAATAAAGACCATACGTCACCTCATCTTCAACCGATGGCTTTTTGGTTCTCACTTCGTCGGTACGCCAGAGAATTTGAATCTCGGTTTTAATACGCCGCCACAGGGCACGCAGCTCTTCACCGATCATTTCCCGATCATAGAGGCCATCCACCAGTAAAAAAATACGCCGCTGTATATCCATCACAGTGCGTCGTCGTGCCTCAGTGGGGTGCGCTGTAAACACAGGAGAGTATTTTAGTTCATTAATCAGGGTCTGAACTTCATCCGCAGTAAAGCCATCCCGTTTAAGCTCCTGCATGGTGCTTAAGAACGACCCTTCCCACAAACAGCTGCCATCGCTGGAACGATAGGTGCTGCGACGCTGGCGATGCAGAAAATCTTCTTCAACAATATTGGCGATCACATAAAATACATTGAAGGCGCGGGTGATATTTTCCAGCAACTCCGTATCAACCGTTTCAATCAGTGACATCAGCTCCTGGCGCACGACCGGATTATCTTCCAAACGCAATCCAATATAACCAGAACGCAAGGCTTCAACGGTTTCAAATAACCTGGGATCCTCCTGCTCTTTCAAGACGTCTCCCAGTAAAAACCCAACATTGCGAACCTGTTGCTGCAATGCTTCAACATTAAACTCAGAAAACTCTACTTTCCCAGTCATATTCATAACCGTATTGCCTTGATAAAAAACTAGCGGCGTACTATAGCAGCATCACCAGAAAAGAAGAAATACGCGCATTGATATAAGACAGGAGGTTTTCAGACAGGTATCAGGGAATATACCACCCGCTATCTGGCACTCGAAGTGCCGAGCTATTTTCGAAAACCTGGCCAGTCAGGGAGGAGAAAAGTCAGGCTACATCGTGTGTACACATTTCGTGGGAAAGATTCAACAAGCCGTCCATGTCCAGAATAGTCACTTCTCTGCGTTGAATACTAATAACTTGCTGTTTTTCCAGCTTGGCAAACATTCTGCTCAAGGTCTCCGGTGCCATTCCCAAAAAATTTGCCAAATCATGACGAGGCATCGGCAGATTAAACTGAACACATGAAAAGCCACGTTTTTGATAATAACAGGACAACCTGAGCAAGAAGGTTGCCAGTCGTTCTTCGGTTTGCATTTGCCCCAGAGTCAACACCAGCGAATGATGACGATTAATTTCACTACCTACTTGCTGCATCATGACTTTACGCAAACCTGGTAATACTTCACACAAGTTTTCAAAGTTGGCCAACGGCAATTCACACAGGATGGTATCTTCCATTGCCACCGCATCGCTACTATGCGTATCATCTGCAAAGCCATCAAAACCCAGTAAATCCCCCGGCATATGAAAGCCCAGTACCTGAGACTGCCCTTTGGAAGTTGAGAGGTAAGTTTTGATGCTCCCTGCCTTGATAGCGTAGACGGACTTCAACGTATCCCCTCGGGAATAAAGCTTTTGTTTCTTTTGCAGCTTTACCGTCTGGTCGACAGAGCTTTCGAACGTAGACAACTCACTGGCAGACAGGCCATGAGGAAAACAGATCTTTTTCAAATTACAATGCGAACAGGAATTTGATGATCCTTTACCTTGATGTGAAATATTGGTAACCATCCGAAGAGGGTATAAAGATTCATGATAAATATCAAGCGATATAAAATAATTACATTTCTGGCACCAGACTTGTAACCCCTGCCAAAAAACCTGCACAACTGACAGCACAAAAATGTATAAAAATTGACCGCCTATCTGAGAATTGAAAAAGCGCCTCCCGGGTTAAACTCCTGTTCAGAAGACAGCACGTAGTATTCACATCACTGGCACTCGGGGGCTTGCGGAAGAATTCGCAAGTTGTTAATAATAAGAATAATAACAGAGTGTTGGTTTTGAACGGGCCTTGTGCCCGTTTTTTTATGCCCGCACCAGACACCGTACCATCCTCTATCATTAACCAGTCTACTACTTGCAATGATACTTACCGGATTGCACCCCAGGGTCACTCGCAGTAGACTACCCTAACTTATTATCGGCATAGCCTATGCCGATTGCCAATCAGGATGAAACAACAAACATGGCCACTAAAATCGGGGTATACCTGCTACCCAACCTACTTACCACTGCGGCAATATTCTGTGGCTTTTACGCCATCCTGGCTGCCATGAACAGCAAGTTTGAAATTGCCGCCATCGCGGTATTTGTTGCCATGATACTGGATGGTCTGGACGGACGTGTCGCTCGCCTGATAAATGCACAAAGTGATTTTGGTGCGGAATACGATAGCCTTTCGGATCTGGTTTCATTTGGTCTTGCGCCTGCATTAATCGTTTATCTCTGGGCACTGGTTTACATGAAAGATGTTAATGTGGCCTGGGGCAAACTTGGCTGGATGTCGAGCTTTATCTACGTGGCCTGTGCCGCAATACGGCTGGCACGCTTTAATACCCAGCTGAGTGTCGAGGAAAAGCGCTACTTTACCGGGTTACCCAGCCCGTCTGCGGCAGCTGTTATGGTTGGTATGGTATGGGTCTTTCACGATATGGACGTCCACGGCAAAATCATTCAGATACCCGCCCTCATCATTACCCTGGGTACAGGGCTGCTCATGGTCAGCAATATCAAGTTTCGCAGCTTCAAGGATTTTGACATCAAAAACAAAGTACCTCATACCGCTGTCCTGGTCATGGTACTGGTTTTTGCACTCACCGCCATTGACCCTCCCAAAGTTCTGTTCCTGGCGTTTCTGGCCTATACACTTTCCGGACCTGCTATATGGCTGTATACCAAAGCACGTAATAGAAGGAATGCCTCGACTTGATGTGTGATTTTACGTAAACTGAGACTCCTCAGGGCTTCTTTGATAATACCCTCTTAATCGAAAAAATGAACCACCACATTCTCTCCCTAAACCACAATCCCGATGGACGTGACTTCATCGTTGGCGATATCCATGGCATGTTCAGTACGCTGGATGCCTTACTCGATAGCGTTCAATTCGATACTCAAAAAGACAGGCTGATCAGTGTGGGGGACCTTATAGACCGGGGCGCTGAGTCTGAGCGTGTACTGGAATACATAAACCAGCCCTGGTTTTATTCTATTATGGGCAACCATGAGCTCATGTGTCTGCAAGCTGAAACAGATAAAAATACCTACAAAAACTGGATCTATCATAATGGCGGAGCCTGGTGGAATGCGCTTGATACAGACAAGCAACAAGCGATTCGAAAAGCCTTCTCCCGGTTACCATCGGTTGCAGAAATTTCAACGACAAATGGCACGATTGGCGTCGTACATGCAGACATCAGTGCACGTACCTCCTGGGATCGTTTCACCAAAAAAATCATGGATGACAAGCAGATGCGGCATTTTGCCGCCTGGTCACGAGCCCGCTACGACCGCTACAAGGCAATCGGAGACACGGAAACGATTCAGGGCGTAAAATTTGTTGTTGTAGGTCATACGCCCGTGCCCAACTGCCTCGACATCGGTAATATTCGTTATATTGATACTGGTGCAACCTACACCGATATCAAGGGCCTTGGCAAGCTCACCATGATGCAGGTACAGCCCAAAATAAAGATGTTCGAATATGATGCCCGCAGAGTGAAAAAAAACCGCAGGAAAAAACGCTGGACCTTTTCTACTTGATCCATCTGGCAGTTTTGTGTAGTGTTTCCGGCTATGTCCAGCCGTAATCATACATTCCCAAAAAAGAAAAAACCGTGCGCTATCTCTCAGCCCACTGGTTATACTGGCTATCCCCTAACACGCTCCTTCTATTTGCTATCCGGCCTGCTACTCCTGCCCTATTGGGCATTTTAATCTTTTAGCAACAGCTGCCTGGCGAGGCTTCCACGCCATTCAAATAAACACTATTTAATACAAGCATGGGAATATTTGCGTATAATTCCCGTGACTCAGGAGTAATAAACATGTCACAAGAATCCTTAATCATTTTTGATACCACATTGCGCGATGGTGAGCAAAGCCCTGGTGCGTCCATGACACTGGAAGAGAAAGTACGTATCGCCAAAATGCTGGAAAAAATGAAAGTCGATGTTATCGAAGCTGGCTTCCCGGTTGCCAGCCCCGGCGATTTCAAAGCCGTCAAAGCCGTTGCCGATACTATTAAAGACAGCACCGTCTGTGGCTTGTCCCGTGCACTGGACAAAGATATTGAAGCCGCGGGTGAAGCACTAAAAGGGGCAACAGCAGCACGTATTCATACTTTTATTGCAACCTCTCCCATCCATATGCGTGAAAAGTTAAATATGCAACCGGAGCAGGTACTGGATCATGCAGTCAGGGCCATTAAGAAGGCTCGTCAGTATGTGGATGATGTCGAGTTCTCAGCCGAAGATGCGGGTCGCTCCGAGCCCGAGTTTCTCTATCGCATTGTTGAGGCTGCCATTGACGCGGGAGCCCGCACCATCAACATCCCCGACACCGTTGGTTATACCATCCCGCATCAGTTCGGAGAGTTAATGAAAAACTTGCTTGAGAAGGTACCCAATGCTGACAAAGCCATCTTTTCCGTACATTGTCACAACGACCTTGGCCTCGCAGTTGGCAACTCCCTGGCTGCCTTCTTAAATGGCGCACGTCAGATTGAGTGCACCATTAATGGCCTGGGAGAACGTGCAGGCAATGCTTCACTGGAAGAAATCGTCATGGCTGTACGTACACGACAGGATGTCTTCCCCTGTGATACCCGCATTGATGCCACCCATATCGTGCCCACATCCCGTCTGGTCTCTCGTATCACGGGTTTCCCGGTACAACCCAACAAAGCTGTCGTGGGTAAAAATGCCTTTGCTCATGAATCCGGTATTCACCAGGACGGCGTAATAAAATCTCGTGAAACCTACGAAATCATGCGGGCTCAGGATGTTGGCTGGTCTGATAATAAAATGGTATTGGGTAAACATTCTGGTAGAAATGCGTTTAAGACCCGCCTGAAAGAGCTGGGCTTCGTCTTTGATACGGACGACCAGTTAAACCAGGCCTTCCAGCGTTTCAAGAATCTCGCCGATCGCAAGCATGAAATTTTTGATGAAGATCTGTTGCTGATTGTCTCACAAACTCATGAAAATCCCGAAGAGAACACCTATGAGCTGATTTATTCAGAAGTCTGCTCAGAAACTGGCGAGACACCGAATGCCAGAGTCACTCTAAAAATAGAAGGCCAGGAAGTGACCGGAAGCGCCAGCGGTAGCGGCCCGGTGGATGCCGTCTACCAGGCCATCGAATTACTGGTTAATTCACAGACAGAATTAAAGTTGTATTCTGTCAACAATATTACCCGTGGTACAGACTCACAAGGTGAAGTCACTGTCCAGTTACAAAAAAACGGAGAAATGGTGTATGGTCATGGAGCGCACACCGATATTGTGATCGCTTCGGCACGCGCTTATATCGACGCGCTCAACAAGCTTTCATCCATGATCAAGCGCTCTCATCCACAATATGACGGCATCTAACCAAACCCTGAGCAGACACAAACAGGCTTATGACGACACATCAGCAACATCGTTATTTGCAGGCACTGGGGATTCCCGTCTGGGTACAACGCAGTCAGACGGGAATTCGTCACGAGCAACTATCCCCTGCCAGCCAGAAAACGCCATCCGTGCCTCCCGGACGTGCTACGATCCTGACGGAGAAACCGGCTCTGAAAGAGCGTATCAATGCTCCGGCAATCCCTGTACAGAAAACACCTGTTCCTGATCTTCATCCGATTACTACGCTTGATGCCCTGGCTCAGCAGGCTCATGACTGTCGACACTGCCGGCTATCGGCATCCCGCCATCAGGTAGTTTTTGCAACAGGCAAGGCAAGTGCCCACTATATGGTCATCGGAGATGCACCTTCATCCGATGAAGACCGCCAGGGACATGCCCTGGCAGGGTCATCAGGCACCCTGTTAAGGCATATGTTAGCAGCTATCCAGCTCCCTCCTGATGCCGTTTATCTTACTCATACCATCAAGTGTCGCCCACCGAATGACCGCGCTCCAGCTGCTGATGAACAACGCTGTTGCCAACCTTACCTCGAACACCAGATAAAACTCCTCAAACCCAAAGCTATCCTGATACTCGGACGCACTGCCGCCCAGCACCTGCTACAACAGCAAGCCCCCTTGTCCACATTACGCAACGACACACACACCTTAACGGAAACGCAGATTCCTGCAGTCGTCACCTATCATCCCAGAAACCTGCTCAGGCAACCCACAGATAAGCGCAAAGCATGGGAAGATCTGAAACAGTTTCGTACGCTCTGTCATTATGAATGCACCCAATAATCAGAGAAAAGACCGATTCCAGCTTTCTTTTATGATCCCTGCAGATGTACCCGAGGTCATCCAAATAGAGACCGCTGTACAATCCCACCCCTGGAGTCCTGGTATTTTTCAGGACTGCATACGTGTCGGCTATACCTGCTGGGTTTGCCGGGAAAATAATACTACTATCGTAGGCTATCTGATTCAGTCCATCGCTGCAGAAGAGATGCATATTCTTAATGTCTGTATCCACCCGGACTGGCAACGTATGAATCTGGGGACATTACTGGTACAACAGGCAGAAGAAGCCGGAAAGAAAAAGAACGCCAATATCAGCTACCTGGAAGTCAGACCCGGTAACACCCCCGCTATCCGGCTTTACCAAAAACTAGGTTACAAAAAGATAGGCATTCGTAAGAACTATTACCCTACAGATAGCGGCAGGGAAGATGCCATTGTTATGAGTAAGACATTCACATAAGACTCCCGTATTCACAACGCTCATACCGTACTGCCTGACGCATCACTGCCTCCTGAAAAAACACGGATTGCCTGTCATCTGAAGCAGTGGTGCGTTTGCTTGAGCATTAACTTGCCTTGCAATACGTTCTGGCAAATTCAAGCAGCTCTTCCATTGCCGGCGCACGAAATTTATTCCGTTGGCGTACAAACGAGAAATTACGTTGAATCCTGGGGGTGACAGGTATGGCAACCAAAGTACCCAGCTCAATTTCTTTATTGACACTCACACTGGATAGTATTGACACGCCCATCCCTGCTTCAACAGCACCTTTAATAGCTTCCGGGCTACCAAGCTCCAGCGTGTTTGAAACAGACTGCCTATCCAGACCCGCTGCCTTCAGCTTTTCAGAAATTACTTCACGCGTGCCTGAACCAGCCTCCCGACATATAAAGGGATACTTCATAACATCTGCCAGAGAAACTTTTTTGCGTCGAGCCAGCGGATGATTCGGTGAAACAACCGCAACCAGCTGATCTTTGCGACATACTTCAACCTGTAAATGCTTGTTGTTAACAGGCCCCTCAACAACGCCCAGATCAATCGTATTATTCTCGACCATGGAAACAATGCCTTCCGTATTTCCAACTTGCAAGCGCATTTTAACTTCCGGATTCTGCTGTTTAAAGTCTCCTAGCAACGCCGGTAGCATATACTCAGCAACAGTTGTACTTGCACCAATCACCAACGAGCCGCTAATATCACCGGTTATTTCACGGATGGCATTTTCCATTTCAGCATATTGCTCAAAGATATTTTCAGCATACTCGAAGGCTCTCTCTCCCGCATCAGTCAACGAAACGCGATTATGTGCCCGATCAAACAACCGGGTATCAAATTGCTCTTCTAACTGACGTATCTGGAACGTCACTGCGGGTTGAGTCATATGCAATTGATCGGCAGCCTTGGTAAAACTCAGCAGTTTCGCTACCGTATGAAAGACCTGAAGTCTTCTATCTGACATTTTTTCACCTAATCCTTTTTGTCCTGATTCTTAACATCCATGTAAGTCATCGAATTCGACAAACTGACAACATTCTTATTGCATTTATTGCAGCTACTGGTACAGTCAATCACTACAGCAAACCATAAAAAATTATAATGGGCATACCATTCGACACCTATGACAATTATAGGTATCAAAACTGATTATACTAATATTTTCGTTGCATTTTAACGTAAGCTGTTGCGTTCCGTTGACAAGTGGTAGTGACAAATTTATTAATACCCATTAAAGAAAACTATTCCCAATAGACATTCTCTCATGTTTCGCGCCCCTGGGTAACTTCCGAATGCTGCTGTGGTGCCGCATTATGTGGGATCCTTGGGTCATCATCATCCATCAAAATACGATGTGCAGGGCTATCCAGGTCATCATACTGCCCTGACTTGATGCTGATGATAAACGCAATCACCACCCCAAACATGACCGCTATACCAACAATAATCTGTAAATACAATGCATTCATAGGTTGTTATTTCAATGGTTATTTCTTTAGACGCAGTGAATTAAACACCACTACCAGTGAACTCGCCGACATACCAATCGCAGCCATCCAGGGTGCAACAAACCCCGCTGCGGCCAAAGGTACAGCAACCAGATTATAGCCTATTGCCCAGGAAAAATTTTGTTTTATCACTCGTTGCATATTTCTGGCAATGCTCACAGCTTGTGGTAAATGTTGCAGGTTCTCGGAGAGCAATATCATATCGGCGCTCGCCTGCGCCAGTTGCGACCCTTGCCCCATGGCAACCGACACCTGCGCTTTTGCCAGCACAGGGGCATCATTCACACCATCCCCCACCATGGCAATCGTTTGCGACTGTTGTTGCCACTCGGTCAGTTTGGCAAGTTTCTCTTCCGGTAGTAGCTCACCATAGCCACTATCAATACCCAGCTCTGTTACGACAGCAGAAACAACTGCCTGTCGGTCACCACTGAGTACGCTGGTAATAATGTTTTGCTGTTTCAATGCCTGTATCGCCATAAAGGCTTCCGGACGGAGCCGATCCTGCAATTCAAAATGGGCAATCAAACCTTTTCGGCTGACCAGGTACACGCAGGTTCCTCCAGACTCATCTAACGGTACTGACAGCTCCTCCCTTCTCACCCATTCACTCACATAGCCAGCATTGCCAATACGGTAAGATTCTCCCTGATAATCTGCCTGCACACCTTTTCCTGAAATGACGTGCACAGCAGATAACGGCACCTGCTGTGCCGACAAAGCCATAATTGCTTTGGCTACGGGGTGCTCTGAAACTCTTTCTAGTGAAGCAGCCAGTGATAATGCCAGTGATTCATCCAGCACCCCCGACAAAGAGTATTGTTGTACGGTTAAGCGCCCATCCGTTAAAGTGCCGGTTTTGTCGAATACCACATGATCCACACTGGCCAGGGTTTCCAACGCATGTCCGCGTGTCGTTAACACCCCTTTTGCGGTAAGCTCACCCATTGCCGCCGTGGTAGCAACCGGTGTGGCCAGAGATAGCGCACAGGGGCAAGTAACCACCAGTACTGACAAGGTAATCCAGAAGGCCGTCTGCGGGCTCTCTTGCCACGCCCAGTAGGCAAAAACAGCTACGGCAACCAGCAACAGGATCGCCACAAAGTGACTGGCTATTTTGTCTGCAAAACGGGCTATATCCGGTTTTTGTGCCTGCGCCTGATCCAGCAATCGCACAATTGCCGACAATACCGTATCCTCTCCCTGCTGCCTGACCTCCATCACCAGAGGGCTTTCTACATTGACCGTCCCCCCTATCAAGCAATCACCCATTGACTTTGCCAGTGGCAGGCTTTCACCGGTCAGCAGGGATTCATTCACACTGCTCATTCCCTCCAGCACATTCCCATCAGCAGGAATAATCTCTCCCGGTTTAATCAGTACTCTGTCTTTTACAGACAGCTCATTGGCAGGGATGACTTCCTGCTGGTCGCCCTTCAGGCGTGTTGCCATATCCGGCAGTAGTCGTACCAGTGCTTCGGCGACCTGCCCCGCTTTATGCCGTGCCTGCATCTCCAGAAAACGCCCTACCAGCAAAAAAAAGGTGAACATATTAACGGAATCAAAATAGACTTCACCTGTACCCATGATCGTTGCCCAGACACTAGCCAGATAGGCAACCAGGATAGCAATGGAAACAGGGATGTCCATGCCCAGGCGTTTGCGTTTCAAATCTCGCCAGGCAGAAATAAAAAACACACTGGAAGCAAAGATAACAACCGGCGTGGTCAGTAACAGGCTGACCCAACGGAGAAACTTCTCGGTATTGGCATCCATTCCGGTGATATCACCCAGATAGAGTGAAAGTGCCAGCATCATGACCTGCATCATGCCAACACCGGCAATCGCTATGCGGCGCAAACTTTTGGATTTTTCTTCTTTTTGTAATGCCTCCAGACGCCCGGAATCGAAAGGGTGTGCGTGATAGCCTATATCCGCTATCGCTGATAATACTTCACTCAGATGAATCTGTGCATTATCCCAGCGCAGTATTGCCCGGTGGGTCGTATAGTTTATTCTGAAATCGAGTACGCCTTGCAGCTGTGTGACATGCCGCTCATTAAGCCAGACACAGGCAGCACAGACAATCCCCTCCAGAATTAACGAAGCTTCTCGGTAATCGCCCGCTGCTGTCTTATTATCAGTCTGGGCTGCCACCTGGCGTACAAAGCTTTTTTGTAACTGCTCATTGTCATATACCCGCAATTCTTCCGGGATCAGAGCCTGGGGCTTACCCGTATTTTGTGTACGGTAGGTATAAAAATCGGTGAGTCCATTTTCGACAATAGCGGTTGCCACCGCTTCACACCCGGCACAACACATATCGCGCGGTTCACCCGCAATGACAACCTGGCGCTGCACACCATCCGGCACCAACAGGCCACAGTGAAAACAAAGCGGTGATAAATCCGGCTGCTCGGACACAGGTGCCGACACCCGTTGTTATTTCCCGGTGTCCATTTCTGGCTCACCATCCACGCATTCACGCGGTACTATCTTGCCATCAACAAGCTCAGCTACTTCAGATTCTCCCCGGATTTCATGAATATCCTTATCACGATGGATGAGTATCTGCATCTGCCAACATCCAGGCTCAGCCAGTGTAACGCTTTTACTATAGGTACCACGCTGCTCTTCTGGCAAAGTATAATGCTGATCAGCGCTCATCCTGGATGGTCGTAGAAAACTTACTTTCACCTCGGCTCCACTCACTGGCAGCCCATCCCTGTCTTGCACATGCAGGCGGAAAATACTCGCCCGGTTCAGAACCGGACTATCATCCCATCCCCCCTCTACCTGCCAGCCTCTCTCTTTCTGTTTTTTCAACTGTTTCACATAGTGATTAAAACGTTCTTCTTCATCCTGAAGGTCATAAGCAACATTGCCGGTAAAGTTGGATTGCAATCCTTCCCCCGCATCACCACTAATACTTTTTGGCAATACCAGTTTAGCCAGATCACCATCCACTCCCTTGGTGGCAAAGGTGATAATAATGGCATCGACCGTCGCCAAAACGATAAAGAAAACGACAATAATACCAGGGATCCAGTGCATACCTGTTTTGAGTTCCGTCACCCCTTCCCGTTTCTTACGTTCCTCATGAACCCCGGCGATAATCCCAAGCCCATAGGGGATCATCATAAAAAAAGCAAAGTGAATGGCAAAGATATCAATACCCGCCCAGTGGGTAGCAGCTAGTGGCACATAAATCAGCAACATGAGGGCTGCTGTTGCCAGAGAGGCCATTTTCCCACTCCAGCGAAAAAGCTTGAAAAATATAAAATAAACGGCAAAGGCCAGGAGCGACCCAATACCCAGTGTTGTAACTAAACTGTAATTATTCATAATAACCCACTAGGGACTGATAAATTGAGAGTGAATCGTGATGGGCTCTGTCACTTCACCACTCTTAGGCGTCAAAAGAAACTGAAACTCAGCATTTGTGGCATCACCGGGTTTAACCCGCTTTCTCACCTTGACCATAATACGCTGAGACTCATCCGCTTTTAGATTAAAGTCTGCAATCTGCCCCATATCCAGCTCCGCCCCTGGCAACCCCTGAATGGATAAGCCAAACCGGGCCGGTTGCAGGGTCTTGTTTTCCAGCTTCAGGCTATAGCGGTTCTGGATACGCCCATCTGACAACGTAATATAGAGCGGGCTACGCACTTGCCGCACTGAAGCATCTACCAGCTTCTGACTACTCATACTCCAGAGTAAAAAAAAGAGCGCCCCGAGTACAGCCAGACCGTAACCATAGGTGCGTAATTTCCAGAAATGTGTTTTGCCTTTTTCCAGTCCGCTTTCAGATTCATAGCGGATCAGGCCACGTTCCCAGCCCCTGGCATCCATAATCGTGTCACAGGCATCAATACATAAACCACACTGGATACAGGCATATTGCATGCCCTCACGGATATCAATACCCACCGGACACACCTGCACACAAAGCCCACAATCGACACAATCACCAACACCTTTAGCCTGTCGGTCTTCACGTGTCTTCAACAATCTGGTTGGCTTAGCTCTTCCTGCTGTGCCCTCCCCCCGTGCCGGATCATAAGTAGGCACCAAGGTATCCTTGTCTATCATGACACTTTGAAAACGCGCATAAGGGCATACGTGCTGGCACACCTTCTCACGCATTAAACCACCTGCGATATAGGTCGTCAGCATTAGCCCAAAAGCTGTGTAGTAAGCCGCAGCGGGGGCTTGCCCTGTAAAGAATTTAACGAGCAAATCCGGTGCATAAGCCCAGTATAGAGTAAAGGTTAGCCCTGTCCAGAAAGCCAGCAATAGCCAGGAAAGATGGGTTGCTGCCTTTTTAAAAACTTTTTCACTGTTCCAGGCCTGTTTATCAAGGCGAATCCGTTTAACCCGATCACCCTGAATACCCTTTTCTATCCAGCGAAAAGCATCCGTCCACAATGTTTGGAAGCAGAAATAACCACAAAATACCCGTCCTGCCAAAGCGGTTGAAAAGAACAGCACAACAGCAGCGAGGAACAACAATGCCGCCAGCCAGAAAATATCCTGTGCATGTACAACCAGACCGAACAGATAAAACTTCTTGTCAACCAAATCAAACAAAACAGCCTGGGGGTGCCCTACCGGACGATGCCAGGGAACCCAGGGTAACAAAAAATAGACCATATAAGCGATGACCAGCACACTGGTTTTAAACGACCGAAATAGCCCTTTAACCGAGCGCGGATGTATGACTACCGCTTCGGTAACCGCTGACTGACAGGATTGACATTCACTCATGCTATAAACCTATAGACCACTTTCGAACAGCCTCTGAACTCGCCGGGCTCAGCTTCCGGCCAACTCTTCATTAAGCTGAAACAAAAGCGGCTGGTAGATACCAGCCGTTTTTATGCGGGAGGCTATCCTGACACAATTACTGTGCCAACAATTTGATATATGCAACCAGCACCTTGATTTCATCATCACTTAAACGTGACTCCCATGCCGGCATTTCACGCTGAATACCATCATGTATAACCGTCTTGACAGCTGCAAGTTTGGCCGCTGTATCTTTGGCCGCAGGGACATTGGCCTGAGTCCATATTTTATCTGTCAAATTGGCCGAGCCCAAAGCTTTCATTCCCGTAGCCGCTGGCGTATGGCAACCTGAACAACCCTTGGTATTAAATACCTGCTTACCCGCTTTAGCTGCCCCGGCATTGACTTTCTCGCCCGACAAACTCAATACATAACTGGCAACCTGATCAATTTCGGCAGCACTCAACGAGCTGCCATGAGCCGGCATATTGCCCTTGCGCCCTTTACGAATCGTGGTTTCAATATCACTGGCATCACCCCCCCATAACCAGGCATCATCGATCAGGTTGGGGTAATGCCCAATAACACCCTGTGCTCCGGCCTGGTGGCAAGCTGCACAATAATCGCCAAAGATACCTTTGCCATAAGCCAGTACAAACTGGGACTTTTCAGGGTCTTTGGCAATCTCGTCAAAGGATGAAGCCGCAACCGTTTGAACCATTTCCTTACGCTTCAACTCAAGCTTGTCGGTTTGCATTTCTTTCGCTAATAAAGCTCGCATATTCCAGTGTGTGGTAATCTCCTCACCCGAATCTGCCTTATAGGTGATGGTCTTGGTTCCCGGGAAGAAGCCACGCTCGACCAAACCTGTGGGCCAGCTGGGATACATCACCCAGTAAGCGATTGCAAAAACGACCGTGCCATAAAACGCCCACAGCCACCAGCGTGGCAACGGGTTGTTAAACTCCTGCAAGTTATCATCCCAGACATGTCCGGTTGTCTCTGCCCCGGTAATAGGGTCTATTACTTTTTTATGTGCCATACTATTTCTCACCTTCTTTTGAGGAAGTGCCTGTTTCGTTCTCATCATCATCCAGGAACGGGATATTCCGGTAGGATTCAAGGCGCTCACTACGCGACTTGCTTCCGTAAACATAAATAATGATAGCGACAAAGGTAACGAAAAAGATAACTAGCCCTACGCTTTTGCTATTAGACAAATCCATAAACCAGTTCATTATTTCATTCATATCAATCACACTTTACCGCCAGGGTCACAAAACCTTAGCTCCAATTACCGAAACTTGATAAATTCCGCTTCATCATGCCTGCTAAAATCAACCATGGTTCCTAATACTTGCAAATAGGCAACCAACGCATCCATTTCTGTCAGCCTGGCCGGATTACCGTCAAAATTACCCTGTTTGGCCTGCTCCACCATATTGGTTTCCGCACGGTTAATATCCAGCAAGCTGGCAACCTCTTCACCAAATTTCTCAACATTGGCCGCATATTCTTCTTTCGTCAAGGAGTAAGGAACACCGACTTTTTTCAGTGCTTTCATCTTGCCCTGAACATCATCGTAGTACAGGTCATTTTTAAGTAACCAGGGGTAGTTCGGCATAATAGATTCCGGAACCACACTCCTGGGCCGGTTAAGATGCTGCACATGCCAGGAGTTGGAATACTTCCCACCTACCCGAGCCAGGTCCGGCCCGGTACGCTTGGAGCCCCACTGAAAAGGATGGTCGTACTGCGACTCAGCTGCCAATGAATAATGCCCATAGCGTAATGCCTCATCCCTGAACGGGCGAATCATCTGAGAATGACAGTTATAGCACCCTTCCCTGATATAAATATCCCGCCCCAGTTGCTCCAGAGGAGTATAGGGGCGAACGGCATCTTTCCCGTCTGCGGTCTTAATATCCTCAACCGTACCCTCAATATGAAACAGAGGGACGATTTCAACCAACCCACCAATACTGATAGCAGCCAGCGTTAAGATAATGAGTAAACCTGCGTTGGTTTCGATACTTTCATGCTTCATCATGGCTCATCCCTCCTTTATGCGGTTGCTGGAGCAGTCTCGGGAGCGGTTGCTTCCTGGCCTGCAGTAATGGTTTTCCAGATGTTGTAAGTCATTAGCAAAATACCCGCAACAAAGAACATACCGGCTATCGCACGAGCAACCAGAGGGCCATGCATAAAGACAACGGTTTCAATAAAGCTGTACTTCAGGTTACCGTACTGATCAAAGGCGCGTAACATCAAGCCCTGTCCAATACCCGACACCCAAAGCGCAGTGATATAGAGCAAGATACCGATGGTGGCAAAAAAGAAGTGGATATAAATTAGCTTCTCGCTATAAATTTTCTTGTTCCACAGCTTTGGAATCATATGATACAGGGAGCCAAAAGAAACCATCGCTACCCAGCCCAGTGCACCCGAGTGCACATGACCCACGGTCCAGTCGGTGTAATGCGACAGAGCATTAACACTTTTGAGCGACATCATGGGGCCTTCAAAGGTGGACATACCGTAAAAAGACAACGATGTGATCAGGAACATCATAATCGGATCAGAACGTAACTTGTCCCACGCACCGGAGAGCGTCATAATACCGTTAATCATACCGCCCCAGGAAGGCATTAGCAGCAAGATAGAGAACGCCGCAGCCAGTGAAGATGTCCAGTCAGGAATAGCAGTCCAGTGCAGGTGGTGTGTACCTACCCACATGTACATAAAACTTAACGCCCAAAAATGAACAATAGATAGACGATAGGAATAAACCGGACGCCCTGCCTGCTTGGGAACAAAGTAGTACATCATACCGAGAAAAGCAGCTGTCAGAAAAAAGCCCACCGCATTATGCCCATACCACCATTGCGTCATTGCATCTTGTGCACCTGAAAACAGACTGTATGACTTGATACCAAACAAACTGACCGGTACCGCAAGATTATTAAAGACATGCAGCAGGGCAGTTGCCAAAATAAAGGCCAGATAGAACCAGTTGGCGACATAGATATGGGGCTGGCTACGTCTTAGCAGGGTCATGACATACACCAGGAAGTAGGCAACCCAAACGACCAGGATCAACAGGTCTACATACCACTCAGGCTCAGCATATTCACGCCCCTGAGTAACACCCATCAGGTAGCCCAGACCAGCGATAACAAGCGCACCATTCCATCCCCAGAAAATAAATTCAGCCAGCTTGCCACCCCATAAACGGGTCTGGCAAGTGCGCTGCACCACATAGAATGAGGTTGCAAATAACGCATTACCCCCAAAACCAAAGATGACACCACTGGTATGCAGCGGCCGTAACCGACCGAATGTGATTTGGGCAATATCAAAATTCAGGAAAGGCCAAGCCAGTTCTGAGGCAATATAAGTCCCTGCCGCCATCCCCGCAATACCCCAGAATAAGGTCATGAGTGCGAATTTCTTCACAATATCATAGTTGTATTGCTCCATTGGAGCCGCTGCACTATGCGCCATGTCTCTGTCCTCGGAAAAATAAATTTAAAAATGAGTTTTGAGAAGGATACACTAATATTAGAGAATGTGAATATTCAAAAAGTGAAGGTAAGCCCGAAAATCACTAGCACATCCTTAGATAAAGACACCAGGCAGCGAAGAGATATCATATCAACTTATTGTTTTATAAAAATAAAGTTAAACAACCCCTCATCATTCAAAGAAGCCTGTTTAAAAAAAACCGCATTGTCTTTTTGCTTTATCGTTGATATAGGTCAGGTCTCACCTCCTTTTCACCACAAACGGAGGCTGAATATCCACACTGCTGCGATAAAGTAACCCGTATTTCATCATTCTTAAGAAGAGCAGGCTCATGAACCTTTATTTCGACCCGGAAAAAATTAGCCGTTATGATAAGGCAGGCCCCCGCTATACCTCCTACCCCACAGCCGTTGCTTTCACCCCGGCATTCTCAGCAACCGATTACTTGCAACATACCCGGCAAAGCAACCATCTGGCTGGTGACAAGCAACACCCGAAACCCTTGTCTCTGTATTTCCATATTCCATTTTGTGACACCATCTGCTTCTACTGCGCCTGCAACAAGATAGCTACCAGGGATTACTCGCAAGCAGACACCTACCTGGAATACCTGTATCGTGAAATGACTATCCAGAGCTCGCTATTTGACCAAAAACGAACCGTACATCAGCTCCACTGGGGTGGTGGTACACCCACCTTCCTGAGCCACTCACAGATTCAGTCATTAATGCAGCGAACTCGCCAGTTATTCACCTTGCTAAATAATGACAAAGGGGATTACTCCATTGAAATAGACCCCCGAAGTGTGACCCCAAAAACTATTGGCATCTTGCGTGAAGCAGGATTCAATCGCTTTAGTCTCGGCGTTCAGGATATCGACAGCAACGTACAAAAAGCAGTCAATCGCATCCAGCCCATCGAACAAACCCAGGCGATTATTGAAGCCTGCCGGGATCATCATGCCAAATCCATCAGCATAGACCTTATCTACGGACTGCCCCTGCAAACAGTCAATGGTTTTGCAAAAACCCTGCAATATATTATTGATATTTCTCCAGATCGCATTTCACTATTTAACTACGCCCACCTGCCGCAGCGCTTCAAGCCACAACGCAGGATCCATGTTGCCGACTTGCCCAGTGCCAAAGACAAACTGATCATTTTGCAACAAAGCATCAACAGGCTGACACAAGCAGGCTATCAATATATTGGTATGGATCACTTCGCCAAACCGGAAGACGAACTGGCACTCGCCCAGCAACAGGGCAAACTTCATCGCAACTTTCAGGGCTATACCACCCATGCAGACTGTGACCTTGTTGCCATGGGGGTTAGCGCAATTAGTAGCGTCAACCATAGCTACAGCCAAAACAGCAAACAACTGGATGTCTATTACAAGATGCTGGATTCCGGAGGCTTACCGATTACCCGGGGCGTTTCACTCAGCGAAGATGATCAGCTAAGACGCACCATTATTCAGCAATTAAGCTGCCAGTTTTCACTGGATATCAATACTATAGAAGAGACTTTCCAGGTTGACTTCGGAGCTTACTTTGCTCGAGAACTAGACGCACTTGCCAGGCTGGAAGAAGATGATTTGTTAACCCTGAGACCCGGATCTATTCAGGTGACGCCAGGCGGCCGATTGCTCATTCGTCATATTTGCATGATTTTCGATCGTTATTTGAACACCAGGCACAGTGAACACGCCTCGTGTTTTTCCAGAGTTATTTAGTCTATCAGGGTACCAGGAGCCTGTCCGAGATAGCGATGTACCAATCCTTGACCTAGCTCAATGCTTTTTACCCTCAATAAAGCTATAACAGGCTCATTGTGGCCTTGTCATCTCCGGTTGTACGCAATTACAACTGCTTTCACGCTGAATTATCTGGATATTGAGTAGCAGAAATAGATACAATGCTCCAAAGCAACAGGGAATATTTATGCACAGCATTAATCATTCGAGCACAAGTCGAACTGAAAGCGAGAAATAAGCAGGTGAGTGCATAAAGGCACCTGGAGAAAATAAGCAATCAATCCAATTTAAAGGAGAAGTGTTTCAATGGACACGACACCAGACACTACAAATACCGATGCCAACTACGACTACAGCAAAGAACCCATCGAAATCCGTAAAGTGGATACATTGGCTGGTTTTAGGTGGCTAAAAAAAGGCATTAGCGACCTCAAGGTCTCCCCAACACTCAGCCTGGGGTATGGACTGGTTTATGCTGCCCTGGGATTAGTGCTCATCGCCCTGACCTATAAAACACCTATTTACGCCTTTGGTATGGTAACCCTGTTTTATATTTTAGGTCCGCTCATTGCCGTCGGCCTGTATTGCATGAGCCGACATATTGAAGCCGGTGTTAAGCCAAAGTGGGACAGGGAAGGCTGTCGAGCCCTATGCTACAACCCGGAAGGCTATATTGGTTTTGCCATCATTATCGGCATGCTGGTTGTTTTCTGGACTATTATTGCCGCCGTCATCATTGCACTGAACATTAACAATCTTGCCATCGGTAACTCAGTGACAGAAACACTTTCTTTGCTCATGCATAATGAACAAGTCTATCCTGTTATTGGCCTGCTATTTATTGTTGGCCTGGCCTTTGCTGTACTCACCTACATGATCAGTGTTATTTCTATCCCCCTGATGACTCATCGCAAGGTCGATGTCGTCACCGCCATGATTGCTAGTGCAAAAGCCGTGATAATGAACCCTGTTGCCATGTTTATCTGGGCAGCCATTATCGTGGTTATGATCGGCCTGGGGTTCCTGTTTGCCTTTATCGGTATTGCCGTCACCTTGCCTATCATCGGGCATGCCAGCTGGCACGTTTATCGTGAGCTCATCGTTGACGACCGTGTACTGACCGCAAAACCGGACTGCGACATACCGACTTTGTTCAAAAAGAAAAAAGCAAGCTAGGGGCCTGCCCGAGAGCAGGAAACGTAGCGAAACCACAGACTAGCATAAGCTCGGGCCATGATGGTTCATGAAGGTTGCAGTAGCTACTCTATAGTTCGACAAGCTTTCATAAAAAAGGGACGGAAAGTTTTAACCTTCCGCCCCTTTTTTATGCCCATGATTCACGCTGACTCCAAACAACAACGACCAACAAAAATGGAGTATAACACTTATCCCGCAGAATGATGCTCGGAGTGCTTTTCCTCTCCTGACAGTTTCACCATTTTATAAATAAAAAAACCCATAAAAACAAAGATGAAAAGAAGTGTAAACACACTCCAGAAACCAACTTGACTAAATACTATTTCTTTCATCACCAGACTCCTTTAATCGTTATATCTAAAACTTCACTCTGAATGCGAAATCTCTGATTCATAGCACACCCATAACTACAATCTGAATCCGTGACTTCACAGGTACACGTTATTCAGAGTTCTCTTACAGAGCTTTCTTTTGCACTTCCAGCGTAGGCCCTTCGACCCTCTCCTGCCTTGCTCTAGATCAAGGCAACATTTAACAGTCTCATCTAAATTGATCTATATCACAGCTGATAATGATTCGAGCAAATTTCAGCAGCTAACCACACCCAGCCTTTTCTTGTCAGACTATACTGGCGACAGTGGAAGAACCTATGAATGAAAATACGACAAAAACTATCATCTACCTGCTGATGGTTCTTGGTGCGCTACTCGTGATGGCAGGCGTAGGACTGGCTCTATTAACTGATATTTATCTGGATAATGGAGTAGACGGGGTTTGGCTTATTGCAGGATTGATAGCGACCGGGCTGTTTCTATTACTCCCTACCAAGCTACTTCTGACAGTACAACTTATGCAGAAAAATGACGCCAGGCGTATCCACAAACAGGCCCGTCTGGCCACGAGAAAACCTAAAGTGGATGCTTCCAGAACACAACACATCAACCAGAAGGAGAACTACCATGATCAGCTTTGAAGAACTGACCCAGCAAAATCATAAAATAGCCGAATTATCAAAGGTGCTGTCGCACATCATTAAAGACAGAGAAATTTGTGATACCGATGTCACCTGCGACCTGTTTTTTGATTTTGTGTCCAGAGTACAGGAACACCTGAATATAGAAGACCGGGAGATCTATCAGGCTCTACTGACGCATAACGAAAGCCGCATAAACAATACAGCCAGTCGCTTTCTCTCTGGTTCAGCAGAAATCAAACGTGTCTTCAAACAGTACCTGAAACGCTGGTGTCATAATAATAAATCCCTGAGAATCAAAGACCATGCACTCTTCGTGCAGGAGACTAATGATATGTTTAATCTGGTGCTGCAACGGATCCAGGATGAAACCGAACACCTCTATCCCATGGTTAAGGAAGTCGAACTGGAACGACAAGCCGCTTGAGGAGGCTCTGATCAAGTCCCAGTCGTTTTCCTGAGGCTCCTTAGGGAGGCTCTGATTAAGCCTGAGTGAAATTTCTCGGTAGATAGAATTGTTCAGTTTTTACTTGAAAATGAAGCTAATCGTTATTCTATTGAGTTATTTTTAAGAAAGAAATGGGTCGTTCCAGTTTCGAGAAAACCGCTCAGGATTTGTGCGCCTGTTCCAATATCTCTATAAACTCTTTTTTCCAGGCTTTCAGCTTGGCGGCTATACCCGGATCACTCACCTTTCCCTTCAGTGATTCAGGGTTAAGGGTGCTTACTACAGTTTCATCACCTTCCGCATAAACTAATAGCTTAAAGGGTATGAAGGGAATAAGCTCAGCATGTTTCTGGCTGACCTCCCTGACCTCCCGAAACCGCCCGAAAAAGATAACCCGGTATTTATCCGTTTCATAACCCATTTCTTTTAGCCCGCCATCACAGCGCTGCACATGGGCAACTCTAAAGCCATTTTTTTGCAAGACTGTTTTCATTATCTCCAGCGTGGTATCAAAACGGTGCTGGATCCGCGTCAGCAAAACCTTGTTATCTTCCTGTACCTGACTATTGGCCCATGCCGGAAACGTCACCAGAAAGCACACCATTAACATCACTATACTTTTTTTCATAATGTAGCCTCATCCAGTATATCGTTGTAACTTTGTTCAATTTCCTGAAACACCTCTTTGAGGCGATCATTATTAAACAGGCTGGCCAATACTTTCACGTTAGCGTAGACCAGCTGAACACTACCGTCTTGCTTTTCAATCACGGTAAGCTTACAGGGTAAAATTGTGCCCAGTCGTGGCTCAATTTTTAACGCACCATACAACTTGTTAAAATTACAGAAACGAATAATGACCTGATGCTGATTGATAGCAAATTCATCAGCCAATCCCTGTTCCAGATAACGCCTGGGAAACACTCTGAAGTTATTAGATCGCACAGCCTCCTGAATACGTTTCACGGTTTCATCAAAGCCATACGGTGAATCGGCAAATAAGGTCAACGGCTCATCTTCGAGAACAGAAGTCGATGCCGTTTTTTTCTGGCTGCGAATATAGGCAATGATATGATGTGTATCCTGATGCGTAAGTGTTGACTTGAACGCAGGCATGGGAGTCCCTGCCCGACCCTCCTGAATGACATGCAACAAAGCCTGATCGGAAATGGCGTCCTGAAAGGCGGGGTTATTCAATGCCGGGGGCATAACCGGCAACGAGCGTTTTCGTGAAAAAGTAACACCCGTACCCTCCACTGAACCCGACAGCGTATCACCGTGGCACATCGCACAGGATTCTTTATAAAGAGACTCACCGATAGCCGCGTCCCCCTTGAAATGAGATGCTCCATCCTTAACCAGACGAACCGCTCCCCAGGAACGCATATAAGCCACCAGAGCATCAACCTGGCTCTCTTCCAATGACGAGAATGCAGGCATCAAACGTCCGGGACGTCCCTTGCGAATCGTGTAGCGAATATAATCATCTGTCAAACTCTGTATCACCGAAAGTCTGGATAGAGGTAATCCGATACCCCCCTTTCCATTGCTTCCATGACAGCTGGCACACTGCTCATCGAATAGCTGCCTGCCAACATCCTGCTGGCTCGCATAAGCAGGTTTCCCTGGCAGCGTAGCAGCTACCAGAGCAACCAGACTCATCATACGGATCGTGTTAACTAATGACTGAAACTGCATGGGAATCACTCCTGACTACATCTTGTTGCTCTCCGTTTGGGAGCAACACAACCATATAATCACTATATTATAATAATCTAATATACTTCTTGACTTACATCAGCTGATACTTACTAATCGGATAGAAGAGATTAATTCCCTGCAAAAAACAAGCAGCACAATAAAGAGAAGGCCCGAAAGAAAGGGGAGAGAGGGAGCAAGAAAAAATATACTACTGATTGATTTAAAAGAAAAATTAAAACACTTGTAAGACTCAGGACAACGATCAGGTCTTTGCACCTAATAGTTTATTGAAAATTTTTGCAACCGTTCCTCAGGATTTCAAGTATCTATAGGAGACTCTGATTAAGTCCAACCGAATTTCATCTCACAGGAAAACGATTAGGACTTGATACAAGAGGCTCCTATAGCATACAAGCTTTACGTGAAACACTGGAGATCATATGAATATCACCGGAGTCCAATGCAGCCTTTCCCTTTTTGTCCTGTTATTGATAACAGGCTGTTCCTCAACAGGCTCGACGACAGGTCATTCATCTTCGAATTACAGGTATAACAGCTACCCTTCTTCCGGTTACCTGCATGGAAATCACTATAACCACCGATACAACGCTCACCCTTCTTCCAGCTATCTATATAGGAATTATGGGAATCATCATGACGGGCATGGCACTTACCCTTCTTCCGGTTATTTACATGGCAACCCATACGATAATAATGGCATACACTATAACTATAATCGTAATCAACCTAACCGGGCGCATCATTATTACAGGTCGCTGCCCACTCATTACAGAGCCAGTCATACTCCTCACCAGAGATATTAGCCTTGATTACCGTTCACTGCACTGGTGGGAACCCTGTTTGGCACAATCAAGGAACCTCCTTAATCAGCCAAAGAGCCTCTTGGGTTTCATCAAGTTTTCTTCCATATGCCGTATTTCATCAATACCGCTCACAATATACCTGGAATCAGGCAACAGCTTCTCATCAGCCACTTTGCCGGCATAATCCAGCTGTGACAGAATAGACTTGATACAATTAATGCGGGCTTTTTTCTTGTTGTCGGAACGCACAATTGTCCACGGTGCAATCGTGCGGTTAGTTTCATTCAGCATCTGGAACTTGGCGATGCTATACCGGTGCCAGTATTGCTGTGCCAATTTATCAACAGGGGATAGCTTATACTGCTTGAGAGGATCCGTTTCACGAGAGGCAAAGCGCTTTTTTTGCATTTTTCTGGATACCGAGAAATAGAACTTGAACAGGTGAATACCATCTTTGACCAGCATTTCTTCAAACAGGGGCACCGCCTTTAAAAAGCGCTTGTGTTGCTCGTCACTACAAAAACCCATAACAGGTTCAACCATTGCCCGGTTATACCAACTGCGATCAAACAGCACGATTTCACCCGCAGACGGCAAGTGCCGGATATAACGCTGAAAGTACCATTGTGTACTTTCCTGATCATTGGGTTTCTCCAGAGCAACTACACGTACACCGCGGGCATTCATGTTCGCGATAATACGCTTGATGGTTCCACCTTTTCCGGCAGCATCACGTCCCTCAAACAACATAACCACACGCATCCCTTTTTCCTTTACCGACAGTTGCAGCTTCATTAGCTCCAGTTGCAACCGTCTCAGTTCTGCTTCGTAGTCTAAATGCGACTGTTTAATCAGGACAGGAACCCGGTCATCGCCTTGTTTGCCGAGGTTACGATCTGCTATACCTTCCGTGAGTTTCACTTCTGGGGCAGAAGGTGTACTGTTTTTCCTGTTTTTCCTGTGTTTTTTTGCTTTTTTAGTTGTTTTTTCGGTTGCCGGTACAACGTGTAATTCTTCTTTCATCCATCTTTCCTACATTGATTTACCCGCCCCGTTGAAAAGACGGCGCCTGATACAAGTTAATGCGTGAATTTACCTTTTTTGACACGTTCTGCTTCCATTAACTCCACTTCCCTTGCACCTGAAATTACAATATCCGGGTCTGGCACAAAATCCAGCGCAGAGTTTAGACGCTTATACGGTACGGTATTTAAAATCACCTTCATGGCGTTCAGGCGAGCCAGGTGCTTGTCATTAGAGCGAATCACTGTCCAGGGAGCGGTATTGGTATGTGTACGCCGCAACATCTGGTATTTCTGGTTGGTAAAATCATCCCAACGCTCTTGCGCCTGTAAATCAACCTCGCTCAGTTTCCACTGGCGCAACGGGTCATCCTTGCGCCGCTTAAATCGCCGGGACTGTTCTGCCTTGGTCACACTAAAGTACAACTTGAGAAAGATTGTACCCTGCCGTACCAGGTCTTTTTCAAACCCGGTGACACCTTTCATGAAATTTTTATATTCTTCTTCACTACAAAAACCGAAGACCGGCTCAACCATCGCCCGGTTATACCAGCTACGGTCGAAGAGTACGACTTCCCCCCCACGGGGAAATTCAGCAATATACTTCTGGAAAAACCACTGGGTACGTTGGTGTTCCGTCGGCTTTCCCATAGCAACGACACGGTAATGTTTTTCATTCATATACCGGGTAACACGACGTATCGTCCCCCCTTTGCCGGAAGCATCACGCCCTTCAAACAGAATAATCATGCGTGTCTTGGTTTCTTCCAGATATTTCTGCATTTCAATCAGTTCAGCCTGAAACGGCTTGAGGCTTTTTTCCTGCTGATGCTTTTTCAGTACTTTTTCACAACGCTTCTGGAGTTGTTGTAATTCTGCTTTTAGCTTCTTTGCCTTTTGCTTCTTTTTTTTCTGTTTCTTTTTCTTGCTAGTTTTCTTGCTGGATTTTTTCTTGCCTTTTCCTTCGGAAGGCTGTACGAGCTCCCTGGTTGGCCGATTGCTATCTTCCTGTGGCTTGTTCTGTGTTTCTGATACGATGTCTACGGGTGGGATATCTGTTGTCGTCTGCTCTTCAGCCATAACAATAACCTTTAATATCTGTATGTTCTCGGAAGGCATCAAAGCCTGATACATTGTCTACGTTCAACAGGCGCAGTACTGAAATACACTGTTGTAGATTGGCGCTAACGAGGGAAGCTCAATAAACAGTATCGCATCGGACTTCGTACCTCAGCGCCGGCCTGTTAGCTTTTGTAGAACGTCATTTTATGAGTATAAGTTTAAAAGTGCAGATCTGCCTTGACCCAGGATAAGAAACAACCTTTTCTTCCACACCAATAATGACGCCAAGGCACTCCCAAAAGTGACGGAGGCAACTCTTACAGGTTTAAACCTTGATTGCAAAAGGATCCAGAATCAATAACTCCCCGCTCACCGGGCGACGCATCAGGTTATCACCGTGCAAATCCCACAAGATGTCATCTTTATGTATCTGGTAATAACTAAACAATAGCTCTATTTCCTGACGCAGCGCCTCGCCATAGAGCTCCGTTACTTTTTCCAGTGCCATGCGTCGTTCTATCTCATCTTTCCAGTCCAGATCTTTGATGCAGTCATTGAATAACCGCGCGTCTTTTTCATCCAGGTGCTCCAGTTTTTCCATCAGGTAAACATAGCGATAGTCTGTCTCCTTTTGCTGAAACAGTTCTCCCTCAGCCGGTAATTCAATGATCTGGTCTTCTTCATCAAGCACCCCGATACGGCTAACCTTCGGAAAAATAGACAGGCCAAACTGATGAATAGCATGACAAAAATACTCCAGACCCAGAGCACGCTTCTCCAGCAACACATGCCCATCATCAAACTCATAGACATTAGTCATAAAAGTATTCATGCACTTCTCACAGAAGATCTGCTCGTAGTGACCTTCGATAAAGTATTTTAAAATAGCGTCGTTATCGCAAGTGCTGACCCGAATATTCACGTATTACTCTCGGAAAGTTTTCCTGCAATAACGTATTTTCGTAACGGTTTCATCACATGAAATAGCCAGTATTTGTCATTTTCCATAATCAATCTTGTTTTGCAGCAGCAGGGGGTTATCCTGTTTACATATCGCCGGGAAGAAATCATCAATCCACAAATTAACACGATAGCCGAGCCGCTTCATATACTTTATCTTGGGAATGCCATCTGTTAGATGTATATCAATATCGGTGCGATTTAGCTTTTCCCGCATCTCATCAAGATTCTCCTGTTCAGGGCCGCGCAAACTACAAATAATCGGTATAAATCCCTGCTCCAGATAGGCATCCATTAACTGACTAAAGAACTCAATATCGGCTCCCACCGTATTATCCCAGTCAAAGGCAATGATGCGAGAGTGCCGGTCATCCAGTAACACATAAATATCGATAGCGAACTCATCGTAGTGGCGAATAATTGTCATATCCTTTCTTTTTTCCACTACCTTACGAAATACCTGAAAGGAAGCCTCCCGGATATCATGGTTGTAGTAAAAAACAAAATCGCACATGCACGCTACCTATCGCCAAGGAACCTCTGATTAAGCCTGAGTGGAATTTCTCGATTAATAGAATTGTTCAGTTTTTGCTTAAAAATGGAGCTAACCGTCACTCTATAGGAAGATTTTTAAGCAAAAAAGGGCGATTCTAGCTTCGAGAAAACCGCTCACAACTTGATCAGAGGTGCCCTAATTAATCATAATATCTGAGCCGGGGATTTCACTATGCCATCATGAAATCACGCATTCAGATAATAATAATACATATCCAGATAATCGCTGCATTCAATAGCGACAGGCTCACCGCCGCAGAACCCATATCCTTGGCTCTACCTGAAAGCTCATGGTGTTCACCTCCAAATCGGTCAACAACCGCTTCAATTGCCGAATTAAGTATTTCAACAATCAGCACGCCCACGACACTTGAGAGTAACAACGCTTTTTCAAGTCCGCTATCACCTAACCAGAAGGCAAGTGGTATCGCAATAGCCAGCAGTAAAACCTCCTGCCGGAAAGCCTCCTCATGCTGATAGGTAGCCTTAATCCCCAACCAGGAGAACCGGGCAGCATTGATCAGTCGTTGCAAGCCTTTGTGTTCGTTATCTGCCACTGTTAGTCTTCCCTTGCTGCGGCAGGTATAAAACGTGACCAGTCCCGCCGGTGATGACCCTGTACAAAAAAATGCGGATTAAGTAATGAATCCCTGGTGTTGTATCGTAACGGCTGCATACGGGTATCCACCAGGCTGCCACCGGAAGCGTTGACTATCGCATGACCTGCTGCCGTATCCCACTCTGAGGTCGGCCAGAAACGCGCATACAGATCAATCTGGCCTTCAGCGACCAGGCAAATTTTCAGTGAACTACTCATAACAACCAGTTCGTGTGCACCAACATTGGCAAGGAAGGTCTGCATCAGGCCGGAACAGGAACGGTTCCCAGCTATTACAGGTGGCTCTGCCAACGCCCGGCTCTGAATAGAAAGCACAACACCATTTGCCTCTCGCTTGAAAGCACCAACACCTTCCGCCGCATAGTAGTTTACTCGCGCAACCGGTGCATAAACAACACCCAGCACCGGTTGGTGATCACTCACAAGAGCGATATTCACCGTGAACTCATCATTCTTATTGATAAAAGAGCGCGTCCCATCCAACGGATCAACCAACCAGTAGTCCTGCCACAAGGCACGCTGTGCATACGGCACGGGTTCCGACTCTTCGGATAAAAAGGGTATGCCGGGAGTCAGCTGGCTTAATGCAGCCTCAATATACTCGCTGGCTTGTATGTCTGCTTCTGTCAGAGGGGATTGATCCGCTTTATAGTGTACGTCAAAATCCTGCTGGTACACCTGCATGATGATATTACCTGCATCACGCGCTATCTGTTCAACTGCTGACAGCAATGTCTGTAGCTTGTATTTATGACAAGTCACGCAAAAACTCCCGAACCATATAAAGCGCAGCGATACTACGTGCTTCTGTAAAGTCATCACGTGCCTGCAAGGCATCCAGTTCAGACAAGGCCCAACTCACAACCTCCAGCGCTTCTGGCTCATCACCTGGCTCACGCCTCGGCCGTAACTGCTGTGCCAGCACAATATGCGTCTGATGCTGCATATATTGTGGTGCCAGGGTAACCGACTTGAGCAGTGTGAGCTGTGTGGATTCATAACCAACTTCTTCCATTATTTCCCGGTTAGCGGCATCTAATATTGCTTCATCCTGTTCCACCTTGCCTTTCGGCAAGCCGAGCTCATAACGATGGGTACCACCGGCGTACTCTCGAATCAGCAATACCGTATCAGGGTCAAGCATCGGCACTATCAGAACAGCACCCGCGCCACGCCGGATCAATCGCTCATACTGACGCCTCTCCCCATTGGAGAACTCCAGATCCAGCTGTTCTACTGTGAACAGCCGACTACTGGCAACAATGCTTTTTTGGTGTATGGTTGGCTTTTTATTTTTTAACATGGCAGGTAGTGAAACTGTGAGCAATGCAAAGTGTACACGAAAACCCATACATCTGGACTGGAAAAACATCCAGACCGTCTTTCTGGACATGGATGGCACCCTGCTGGATTTGCACTTTGACAACTTTTTCTGGCTAGAACATATGCCCAGGCAATATGCCAGTAAATACCAGATATCCCTGCCACGGGCAAAAAACAGACTCCAGCAACTCTACCAGGAAATGGAGGGAACCCTGGACTGGTATTGCCTTGATCACTGGCAAGAAAAACTGGACATGGATATTGTCGCACTCAAACAGCAAGTCGCCAGCAAGATTACCATACGTACCCATGTGGAACACTTCCTTGAGCACCTAAAACAGCAACACTGCCGCGTTATATTGCTCACCAATGCACATCACAAAACAATCACACTAAAGTTTTCCCATATCGCTCTTGAGCACTTTTTTGACCGTATCATCACCTCTCATGACCTGGGACTTGCCAAAGAGGAAACCGGCTTTTGGGACAGCCTGTACAACATCGAACCCCATGATATCCGGCGCAGCCTGTTTATTGATGATAACCTGGAGGTATTGGCCGAAGCAGAACGGCATGGTGTGGCACATCTACTGGCAATACACCAGCCAGACTCCCGGCAACCTCCTAAAGATACCCGGCATTACACCGCTATTGAATGTTTCAGCCAGCTAATCCCGCCCCCATTACAAATGAAAACCGGCGGGGACGAAATCACCTGAGCGTTGCTTTAACAAACGACGATGTTCCACATAACCCGGATCATACTGTGCTACCAGGTTCCAGAAACGGGCAGAGTGATTCATTTCACGGGTATGGCAAAGCTCATGAATAAGCACGTAGCGCACTATCGGCTCGGGGAAAAACAGGAGCTTGTAGTTCAGGCTGATATTCTTCCGGGAAGAGCAGCTCCCCCAGAGCGTTTTCTGGCCTCTGACAGTCACCTTGCCATAAGGCAGGGAAAACTGCTCTGACAGTGCATCCAGCCTGCCCGGAAAGATCCCCCTGGCCTCTTCTTTTAACCATTGGGCTAATAGACGGTAAATCAAAGGCACCTCTTCCACACAACCTTCTATCACGAGCTGCTGTTTGGCTCGCTGCGGTGTTAACAGCAATCCCTGATAGGGCGTTGGTTGGTAATTTATGCGCCAGCACTCCTCCAGCATGTTCAAAATCAGCTGTTCAGGACGCACAATTTCTGCTACCGGGCTCTGCCGAGTTTTTTGCAGTTTTTTTGCAATCCAGTCGGCCTTTTCTCGCACGAAGTTATGTGCATGCCGGTGCTCCATATGTCGGGGTACAACTACCCTGACATCACCCACAGGAGAAACCTTGATACGCAGGTAACGAGCACGCACGGAAACCTGCAACTGATAGTGACAGGGTGCCTGCCCCGGCAAGGTGAGTGTATATTTCATCCGTGAAAATGCTCCCAAGAGGCTTCTATTGCATGGCTAACTGAGCCAGTTCGTGTCCTTGCCCGGCAGCTTTTTGTAACCACTTTCGGGACTCCGCAGGATTGGCATACACTAAAGAACCATTTTTAAACATCATACCCAGACTATACTGAGCATCTGCCAGCCCTTGATCCGCTGCCTTTTTCAACCACAATAAAGCCTTTTTCAACCCCTGGGGATTTCGGGCATGCTGCTGATAAAATAGAGATAATGCATATTGCGCCCGGGGGTTGCCTGCTTCAGCCGCCTTGTTTAACCAACGGTGAGCCTTACTGGCACTTTTGGGAACACCATCACCATACTGATAGCGCATCCCCAGCTGATATTGTGCCTGTCTATTTCCACGCTGTGCATTCATGATTAATGACTGTAGCGGTGTGACCACAGGTGTCACTTTCGTGGCAACTGCTCTGGTAACGGGTACAACAGGCTTCTGCGAAGCCTGTTGTACCCCCTCACTGTGCTTACTGTGTGTATCTTTGCTGTACTTCTTGTTCTGTTCAATCGCCGTACTCCGGCTTGTTACAGCAGCAAGACCACCTGACTTTGACTCAACCACAGGAACAGCTTCCGACAACCAGGGCGGGGGAAGCTCCCGAAACTGAATATCCTGTACCGGCTGCAATAATGCTGGCTCATCAGCGGATTCTGCGAAAGAAACCGGCAAAAATCCCACCAATCCCATAAAAAGCAACCAGCAACGGTAATAAAACCTGCTTTCAGATTGCCTGATGGTGACAATGTGTTTATTCATAAACTTCTCTTTTTAATATACCCGAATCCGCCATTTTTACGGTGACAACTTAACACTTGCCCTTAAGGAGACTCTGAATAAGTCCGGTCGAATTTCCTGTGAGATGAAAAACTGGCGATATTTCAGCCATAGGAAAACGATTGAGGCTTGATCAGAGCCTCCTTAAATGACACAGGATGATACCGGTTTGATAAGATACCCGCTATCCGGCAACCTAACATATAATGCCGCTCATACCTTGTAAAGTATCCACAGATGAATGATCAACAGTTACTACGTTATAGCCGCCAGATATTACTGGAGGATATCAGTATTACCGGGCAACAGGCTTTGCTTGATGCCCATGTGCTTATTATTGGCCTGGGCGCACTCGGTTCACCCGTTGCCCTATATCTTGCAGCAGCAGGTATAGGACACCTGACCCTGGTCGATTTTGACCAGGTAGAACTCAGTAACTTGCAACGCCAGATAATCCATAGCACCCACAGCATTGGCTCTCCCAAGGTTGATTCTGCCCGACAGACAATCGCCCGGATCAACCCTGACATCCAGGTTCAGACCATCAACCGGAAACTGGATACCCCCACACTACAAACCATCATCAGCCAGCACGAAGTTATTATTGATTGCAGTGATAATTTTACCACTCGTTTTCAACTGAACCAGGCCTGTGTGAGAGAGAAGAAGCCCCTGGTCTCCGGTGCTGTTATCCGAATGGAGGGGCAAATTACCACTTTTGACAACCGCCAGCCAGACTCTGCCTGTTATCGCTGCCTCTACCCTGAAAGCGGTGAAACAGAAGAGAGTTGTACCAGCAATGGCATCCTGTCGCCAGTGGCCGGTATTATCGGCAGTATGCAAGCAACAGAAGCCCTTAAGGTTATTCTTGACCTGCCGACACTAAACACTCGCCTGATGATCCTGGATGCAAAAAATATGCACTGGAGGGCAATCCATCTAAAAAAAGACCCCAGGTGCCCGGTATGCTCCCTGTAGTAGCTAGTAGCCCCTGCTTTCGATCAGGATCGAGCATAGGGACTCTGAAACCATAAGGTACCAATCTTCCTTATCCCGTCGCAACCACATCATTGCACAATGGTGAATTCCATATATTCATTTATAATCAATTGTTTATTATTTTTTCTCGCGATAAGCCAGTAACAAAAAGAATGTTTTTTGCACAACATTGATAAAAATATATTAACGAAAACTGAATAAGCATGTATCCTATTAGAGAAAGCCACACCTGATCTATCGATTTAACGGTTCTCATAAAGAGCCTGATGAGAGAAACAGGAAACAGATGATTCCCTTCTTAACCTGCAGGTGGCTTGACATTGTATTCATGGAGGAATTAACAGTGAAAGAAAGAGCTAGCTTGATACCCCTTATTTTAATGAGTGTTTCATGTTTGTTGCTAACACCCACTATGAGCCTTGCCAAAGACAAGAAGAACCATAAGGTCTACCGAGTTGCAGAAGGCAAGCCAAGACCCATTATCTATAAAGACCCCACAACCCACTCTGCCATTGTAAAAAAACTTCCTGCCAACACACGCTGGATTATCAAGCTTCCCGGCGAGAAAAAATATACCCGTGTCACATGGCTGCATGTCTCCTGGAATAACAAGGTAGGCTGGATAATGAAAACCCAACTCATCTATGATGAAAAAGCCACCACGATGGCTAGAAAAAACCCCAGATGCCTCTACAGGAAAACCCGCGTCAAATCCTGCAATACAGGCTAGGCAAAACCTGCTCCATACCCTAAAACACTCCCCTTTGAAGTTTCAAAGCGTTACACTCGTCCCCCTGGTTTCTTATTCTTTCCTCAGTCTTTAGTACACTGTCCATGGTAGAATTGCTTGTGTGACTCGTACTTTTAGGCCTCCAGGCAGAAAATAGCATGTTATCCATTTAAAAATACCCTATAATCACCGCCATAAATATGTTAAGGAGACTCTGATTAAGTCCGGTCGAATTTCCTGTGAGATGAAGTTCGTGAGTTTTTATTAGATAGAAAAGTTAGCCATTGTCATTCTGTTGGTCACTTTTATGGCTTATGGCAAAAAATAGCGATATTTAAGCCTCCGGAAAATGATCGGGACTTGATCAGAGGCTCCTCAAGGAACCCTGGAAAACACAAGGAATCAAGATGAAAACAAATACCCAACTGCCCTCTCTCCCTACAGCTCTTTTTGTGAGCTTATTAGCACTTGGCAGTAGCTCTGCTTTTGCTGAAGGCTCCAGAAATGGTTGGAGCTGCACCAAAATGCACAAGGACAATATCTGTATTCAGTGGACTTATACCAAGCTCGCTGGAGAAACTGGTGAAACAGCCGACCAGCAACACACCAGCCCCACCTCTCCTGCAACCGGTATTTCTACAAGTACTGCGGACAATAACTCCGCAACACCCCAGAACCAACAGGCAGAAACAACACCAGCAACTGCAAATAGCAAAACAACAGAAACAGCAGAAACAACTAGCGCAACAGCCCCACAACAAGCAGTCACACCAAACACCGGTAGCTCTGAAACAGCAATACCAACGCCGGTAACAGCACCAGCACAAGCCACAACAGACACGTCTGCGACAACCGAAGAGTCAATGCATCCTGCCCACAGCAACCATGAAGCAGCAACCGACGCAGAAAAACCAGCGTCAACAACAGGCGAAGCAACAACCAGCAGCGACACAACCCAAATGCATATGCCTCCCCCTGCTACACAAGAAACAGGGCACATGGGAAATCCCACAACAACAGACAGCACAGAAAACACAAGCGGGAGCGAAAACACACTGGAAAAGTCTGCTGAATCCATGAAAGAGATGGCGGGTAAAGCAGCGACTGCCGTTGCAGGCGCCGTAGCCGCTGGTACAGCCGCCATTGGTATACATACCAGGAAGGATGAAACAGCGCCCGAAAATAACACGGCTACAAACACTGACGATACCACCGCCAAAACTGGCGAAACCTCTGCTGCAACAACAGAAGAAAAAGCAGAGCCCGCAGAGGCTGGAACAGCAACCGACGACGACAGCACCGATGCTACAAAATCATCGACCATACCAGCAACCAGCACCACGCCGACAGGTGAGAAAACACCCTGGTGGAACCCCTTTAGATAACGGCTCGGTACGGGATAAGACTAATCTGAGCGTCAATTGACAAAGGGACGACGAGAGAACAGGTGATAATGCAACCACTGGCAATAGCCACATCACTCGTACTGATGACGGGCGAATCATTTTATCAATAGCGATTCACCAATTAGATATTGACATTATTAGCAACATCCCGTACCTTTCACGCGCTTCTATAATCCCTTATCGTTTAGGCAATGGGATGTAAGGCAGTAATTACAGAATTTCAAGGTAGACAGGCATGAAACGTACATTTCAACCTAGCAATTTGAAGCGCGCACGCACACACGGTTTCCGTACTCGCATGCGTACTGTTGGTGGCCGCAAGGTGTTAAAAGCGCGTCGTGCAAAAGGTCGCGCCAGACTCACACCCACACATTAAGACAGCAGATTAGCTAGACAGCATCTGAGTGGATCAAAACCCTGAGCCAGCAACCTTCCCCCGGCACTTACGGCTAACTGAAGCCAAACAGTATCAGCGGGTCTTTGCTGGCTCTTCTCGTTTTGGCAATCGTTATCTCACGGTACTTGCGAAGGAAAATCAGCTTGAACACCCACGCCTGGGGCTGGCAATTTCCAAAAAGTGTGCTAAACGAGCCGTTGACCGCAACCGGATCAAGCGCCTCCTCCGGGAAAGCTTTCGAGCCAGCCAGTCATCACTACCTGCGGTTGATCTTGTGATTATGTGTCGTCCGCTCATTCTCAAACTGGATAACCCGGAAATTTTTCAGAACATCGAAAAACAATGGCATCATCTACGCAAAAAACTGGGTCAAACCCGGCATTCTGAGGCAACATAATGGATCAACAACGTCCCCTTCTCTATCTCACACTGGTTTTTCTGGGCTTTATGATCTGGTCAACCTGGCAAGAAGAACATGCCCCGAAACCTGTCGGCACATCCAGCACCTCCCCATCCTCGGCAAGCACCGCAGCCGAACCCACTAGCCCCGATGCGACGGATGTCCCGCAACAGGCAGCCGATGCTACAGATTCAAGTGTGCCACCGGCCAGCACAGCGCCAGTCGCTGGTAATTCTGCGAATAAACTGATCAAGGTCACAACAGACACCCTGCAATTTGAAATCAACACCCGGGGAGGTGACATTGAGCAAACTGCATTACCCACCTACCCTGTGAGTATTGACAAGCCTGATGAGCCAGTTGTTATTCTCGACCGTGAGAAGTACTATTCAGCCCAATCCGGCCTTGGCCACAAGAAAGTGACCGGAAAAAAAAGTGCTGACCTGGCTCCCAATCATTATGCCCTCTATACAGCAACCAGCCGTGAATACACCCTGCAAGAAGGTGAAAACACCCTGGTAGTCCCCCTCACCTGGACCAGCCCTGAGGGTGTTATCGTCACCAAACGCTATATTTTCAAGCGAGGAGAATTCCTGGTCGCCGTTGAACATGAAGTCAACAACCAGTCAGCCAGCCTCTGGTCAGGTTTTGAATACCGGCAACTACGCCATGGCCCTGCACAAAAGATAACCGGGGGGATTTTTGGTGGTGTACGCTCTTACATTGGCCCCGCTTTTTATGATTACGAAGATGGAAAGTACAAATATCATAAACTAAAGTTTGGTGATTTTGATGACCCTGATGAACAGCTAAACAAAAAAATTGAGGGTGGCTGGGCAGCCATGCTTGAGCATTATTTCATTAGTGCCTGGATACCACCACAGCACCAGATCAACACCTTCTACAATAAGTATGTACCGAATCAGGATACACCCAGCTATATCCTGGGGCTAAAAACACCACTGGTTGATGTAGCGCCTGGTAGCAGTCATACCTTCAAAAGCAGTTTTTATGTTGGCCCCAAAATACAGGAGAACCTGGAGCAAATTGCCAAAGGCCTGGATCTCACCGTAGACTACGGCATTTTCTCAGTCGTCTCGAAACCTATTTTCTGGCTGCTGAAGTTTATGCACGGAATTTTCGGAAACTGGGGCTGGGCCATTATTTTCGTCACTATAACCATCAAGCTGATTTTCTTCTACCCCTCCGCCGTAAGTTACAAATCCATGGCGAAGATGAAGAAACTGGCTCCAAAAATGAAAGAAATGCAGGCGCGTTACAAAAACGACCCTCAAGCCAAACAGAAAGCCATGATGGACTTTTATCGCAAGGAAAAGATCAACCCGCTTGGTGGCTGTCTCCCCATGCTGATTCAAATTCCGGTCTTTATGGGACTGTACTGGGTACTCCTTGAAAGTGTGGAGCTGCGTCAGGCACCCTGGTTAGGCTGGTACAAAGACTTGTCCGTTATGGATCCCTACCTGGTATTACCAATTCTCATGGGCGCCAGCATGTGGGTGCAGCAAAAGCTCAATCCGCCTCAAATGGATCCCATGCAACAAAAAATATTTGCCTGGCTACCTGTCGTATTCACCGTCATGTTCCTGTTCTTCCCCGCTGGACTGGTACTATACTGGCTAGTAAATAATATTCTCTCCATTGCCCAGCAATGGTACATCAACAAAAAGATTATCGGTGACCAGTAAGGCGCTTCAAGCACCCACCATTGTTGCCATCGCAACCCCCAAAGGGCGTGGTGGCGTTGGCATTATCCGGCTTTCCGGCAGCAAGGTACGCGACATCGCCCAGGAAATTCTGGGCAACATTCCACCACCCCGAAAAGCGACTTACCGCCCCTTTCTGGATGCCCAGCAGCAAGCCATAGATGATGGCATTGCTCTCTATTTCCCTGCACCCCATTCGTTTACTGGCGAAGATATTCTTGAACTTCAAGGGCATGGTGGTCAGGTTGTACTAGACATGCTCACGCGTCGCTGCCTTGAATTGGGCGCAATCATGGCCAACCCCGGAGAATTCTCTGAACGTGCCTTCCTCAATGACAAACTGGATCTGGCTCAGGCCGAGGCTATCGCCGACCTGATTGACAGTAGTTCCGAACAGGCCGCCCGTTCTGCCCTACGCTCACTACAGGGCGCGTTTTCCTCACAGATTGACACCCTGTTGCAAGCCCTGATACAACTACGCATGTATGTCGAGGCAGCACTGGACTTTCCGGATGAAGAAATTGACTTTCTTGCCGATCATAGTGTTACCCGCAAACTGGATCACATTAAACAACAGCTCACCCAACTCGGCGAGACAGCTAAACAGGGGAGCTTGTTACGTGACGGCATGCACCTGGTCATTGCAGGCAAGCCCAATGTAGGTAAGTCCAGCTTATTGAATGCACTGGCAGGTCAAAATACGGCAATCGTTACGGACATTGCTGGTACTACCCGTGATGTACTGCGTGAATCTATCAACCTTGATGGCATGCCACTGCATATCATCGATACAGCCGGTCTGCGGGAAAGTAACGACCCGGTTGAACAAATAGGCATACAACGCGCCTGGGACGCCATTGAGAAGGCGGATCTGGTGTTGTTGCTGATGAATGCCAAAACCGGTCTGGGGGCAGCCGAACAGGCCATACGTACCCAACTTCCGGCTCACTTACCCATACTCGAAGTCTTTAACAAAAGCGACTTGCTGAACACCCCTCCCTCGCCGCAGCCAGAACGTCTCTATATCTCTGCAAAATACAACCAGGGAATCGACACCCTGAAACAGGCACTAAAAGACCGCATGGGCTATCACACTGATACTGAATCCACTTTTATTGCTCGCCGCAGACATCTGCAAGCCCTCAAAGAAACCCGACAGGCCATCGAACGCGGAGAGACCCAGCTCCTGCAATTCAATGCCGGCGAGCTATTAGCCGAAGAACTCAAGGTTGCCCAGGATGCACTAGGGCGCATCACCGGGAAATTCACACCCGATGATTTATTGGGAGAGATATTCAGCTCGTTTTGTATTGGAAAGTAAGTGCCTGTTCGGGACATTCCAATAGACACTAATTGGCATTTAGCAAACGGTAAATTACTGCAATTATGGTCTATTGGATAACCAGGCAAAACCACCTGTTAAGGAGACTCACTCCTCAACTGAAAAAGGCAACGCCAATAAATGGACAGGGGTCGCCTCATCACCCACCAAAAACAAGGGGCTATCAGCCACTGCAATTTTTAGCACAGCCAACGCCTCAACCTTGCCATCCGGGTTGAGTACTGCATTGAGCACTTTACCAGCTTCCTGCCTGCGACCGGCCTCATCTTTACTCTCCAGCACGTCATTGACTTCAGGCACCCTATCCGTATCCATCTCAACCCTGAACACCCGGCGCTTGTTTTTACCCAGATATTTCAGGCGTGCCACAATCTCCTGTCCGGGAAAACAGCCTTTTTTGAAATTGACACCTCCAATGGCCTGCAGATTAAGCATCTGCGGGATCCAGGCCTCCTGGCTTGCCTGAGTAATCGTAGGGATTCCGCTGGCAATATTCAGATAAGCCCAGGCACTGGCACTCACAGGGGCTGCTCGCACATTAAGCTTTTGCCATAACCGTGCAGCCTCCTCGAACTCGCCTACCACTTCATATCGGGGTACCATACCGGGAACCTTGATGATACTAACGTCGCCAACCCTGACCACACCATAATCTTCTGTGGGTAATTCGCCTTCACAGCAGGCATCCCAGTCTTCAAGAATATGGGAACCCGAAAAGCCAAAGTGTACAACGCTATCGGTCACATCTTCCAACACCACCCGGGAACGCAACACATACATCTTCAAGCGTTTAAGCACATATTCCATCAGGTCTGCAGCAAGCGCCAGGTAATAGCTCTCCTGATGCTGGTGAATAAGGAAGGTCGCAATCGTTCGCCCTTTCGGATTACACCAGGCACTGAGCTGAGCTCTGAACTCGCTTACATCGTTGATATCGTTGGTCAGCTGATTTTGCAGAAAGTCAGCGGCATCCTCTCCCTGTACCCGGATCATACCGATTTGTGACAGGTCACAAATAATATCACCCTGCGGCGGGATTCTACGCTCCCTGTCAGGGTTGCCGTAAGATACAAGCTGGCCTTCTGAAAACTCGGCGCCCGACTCTTCAAGAAGGTGTCTCCATTGTTCTAGCATGTTTTACCCTCTTTTACCCTCGTACATCCAGATAGCGAAAACAGTAGCTGAGTCATCACGCTTGAATCCTGGTCAACAAGCCGCACCTCTTACGCATTGCTAACCAGAAAGCTCACTACGTTATTACTTCCCAGCTGGCGCCTCGGCTGCTTTTTTACCCTCTTTTTCGGTAGCATCTGCCCTGGTTTCTGGCAGCATAACCTTCACGTCTGCTGAGTCTTTCAGTGAATCAATATAGGCAATCATCTTTTTCTGTACCAGCATCCGCTTAAGCTGTGGTTTTAAGGTCTCCAGGTCTGGCAGTTTTGCTGCCCGCTTGTCTTCCAGTTTAATGACGTGCCAGCCAAAATTAGTTTTAACAGGAGCTTTACTCACCTCGCCTTTTTTCATACTTTCGACAGCCTTGGCAAAGGGGGGAACCATGGTTTGTGCCTTAAACCAGCCCAGATCACCACCGTTAGGTCCGGAAGGCCCGGTTGACTTTTCCTTGGCCAGTTTTTCAAAATCGGCACCATCTGCCAATTCCTTAATTATGGCTTTGGCCTCATCTTCGGTTTTCACCAAAATGTGCCGGGCTTTATACTCATCCTTTGACTGGCCTTCCATCTGTTTATCATAGGCTGCCTTGATCTCATCATCGCTGACCTTGATATTTTCACTTTTTTCACGGGTCCAGGCTGTCAATAAAATTTTCTTTGCAGCTTCCTTGATTTTCTGCTGTACATCTTCACGCTGGTCATAGCCCTCTTTTTTGGCCTGCTGAATAGCAAGCTCCGTCACCACCAGGTCATCCAGTGCCGTACGTGGATCAATTTTAGTAGGGCGTGAGCGGTTCACAACCGACAAATACGCATCCAGTGTTTCCTGGGTGATTGGCGTGCCATTAACCGATGCCACCGTCTTTTCATCTTTCGCCGAGACACTCGCACTTAATAATGAGCAACCAATAACCAAACCTAATAAGTATTGTGTTTTTTTCATCGTATTCTTTCTCTTTTTGTTAATCGAATAAATGTGTTAGCTTTTCACTCTTTTTCAAGAGAGAGGAAAGGCTTTTTTAAATGGCTTTACAGTGACTCTCGCATAAACACCAGCGGCCTGATAGGGATCATCAGCCGCCCATTGCTGCGCTATTTCCAGTGACTCAAATTCGGCAACAATCAAACTACCTGTAAAACCGGCAACTCCCGGGGTTTCAGAATCAATAGCAGGGTGTGGCCCCGCAAGTACCAACCGCCCTGCATCCTGCAATAACTGTAAACGCGCCAGGTGTGCAGGTCGTGTTGCCAGACGCTGCTCCAGACTATCGTTCACATCTTCGGCAATAATAGCGTACAACATGCCTATATTTCCTTGGGTGCTTCATCCACATCCGTCGCATATTTACTCAGATAAATCATTTGTGCAATCATAAAGACAATCGTCAGCCCAAACATTCCAAACAATTTAAAATTTACCCAGTTTTTATCATTTTCGCCGGGAAAAACAAACGCCACGATCAGGTTCAGAATACCGACCAGGGTGAAAAATACCACCCACATGACGGTCACATTTTTCCAAATCCTCGCCGGAACTGCAATGGCATGTGACAACATACGCTCTATCAGTGTTTTCTGACCGATAAATAAGCTGCCCAGCATAACAGCAGCAAATATCCAGTTAAAAATGCTAACCTTCCATTTGATGAAGTCCGGATCTTTGGAAACAATGGTCATACTTCCAAAAACAAGCAGGATAGCCATGGAGACCAGGTGCATTCTTTCAAACCGCTTGTAGAGCAACCAGTGCAGGGCATTTTGGATCACGCTGGCAATCACTAATACCAGGGTGGCGAAAATAATAGCATCTCGTGGCTCTACCTGTGACAATGACACCCCTGGCAGCTGATTAGCGAATAAAATCCATTCGGGAGGAAAGCTACCAAACAGCTTGTATGCCGCGAAAAAAAGCACAACCGGCAGGAAGTCAAACAGGAATTTCATAGCAGTAAAAAGCAAAGCCTAAAACTCGCTACTTTAACAGAAAGACCTGATATAGAATAGAGCACCTTTTAAATAAGCAGTACCGTTACAATAAACTATCCATGAGCGAATACCTGTACATTCATCCTGACAACCCTCAAGCACGCCTGATCAAGCAGGCCGTGGAGATTATCCACCAGGGCGGGGTTGTTATCTACCCTACCGACTCCAGTTATGCGATTGGCTGTCACCTGGATGATAAAACAGCGATTGACCGTATCCGCCGCATTCGTCAGGTTGACAAGCATCATCATTTTACACTGATGTGCCGGGATCTATCCGAGATCTCCAAATATGCCATCGTTGATAATATCAACTATCGCTTGCTCAAATCACACACTCCTGGTTCTTACACTTTTATTCTGGAAGCTAGCCGGGAAATACCACGACGGCTGAAACACGCCAAACGCAAAACCATCGGTATTCGCATACCCGACAACCCTATTGCACTGGCATTACTGGAAGAACTTGACCAGCCGATGATCTCCAGCACCCTGATCTTACCCGGTGATGACTTTCCCATGACAGATCCCTATCAAATTCAGCTCTTTCTGGAACATCAGGTCGATTTAATTATTGATGGTGGGTATAGTGGGCATGAAGCCACTACCGTGATCGATCTGATGCAATCACCACCACAGGTATTACGTCAAGGAAAAGGAGACACAAGCTGGTTAGCAGGACACTAGGAGCCTGCCCATCCAACCCAAATCACGAGACAAGTAGTGCGCCCACAAGATTATTCCAATCCATTCAATTAACGCGACAAGATTAAACTATGAGTGCTTCTCCACAAAACAATAACCGGGTTGTTTCAGGTATGCGCCCAACCGGAAAATTACACCTCGGACATTACCATGGCGTCCTGAAAAACTGGGTAGATATGCAGCATGATTATGACTGCTTTTTTTTCATTGCCGACTGGCATGCGCTCACCACACATTATGAAACCCCACAAGGCATTGCCGACAGCGTAGAAGAGCTGCTGATTGACTGGCTGGCCGCGGGTGTTAGCCCTACGGCCGCAACCCTTTTTGTGCAGTCACACGTCCCTCAACACGCCGAGCTTCACCTGTTGCTCTCCATGATGACCCCGTTGAGCTGGCTCCAGCGTGTTCCTACCTATAAAGACCAGCAAACCAAACTAACCGGACGTGACCTGACAACCTACGGCTTTCTGGGCTACCCCCTGCTACAGTCTGCCGATATCCTGATCTACAAGGCAGGGCTGGTTCCGGTGGGTGAAGATCAGGTAGTTCATGTAGAACTCACGCGCGAAGTGGCACGTCGCTTTAATCACTTTTACGGCCAGGAAGCCGGCTTTGAAGATGCCTGTGAACAGGCCATTTCCAAAATGGGGAAAAAGAACGCCAAACTCTATCGTTCCCTGCGAAAGGCATTTCAGGAGCAAGGAGACACCGAAGCACTCGACAAGGCACGTGCCCTGCTGGATAATCAGCAAAACATCTCCATTGCCGATAAGGAGCGGCTGTTTGGATACCTTGAAGGCATCAGCAAGGTAATCCTGCCCGAACCGGAAGCCAAACTCACCAAAGCCGCCAAAATGCCGGGGCTGGACGGACAGAAAATGTCAAAATCCTATGGCAACACCATCGGTCTGCGTGAACCGCCTGATGAACTGGCACGCAAAATCAGAACCATGCCGACCGACCCTGCCCGTGCCCGGCGCACAGATCCTGGCGACCCTGAAAAGTGTCCTGTCTGGCAACTGCATACAGTCTACACGGATGACAAAACACATACCTGGGTCATAGACGGATGTAAAACTGCCGGAATTGGCTGTATCGACTGCAAACAGCCACTGATTGACGCCATCCAGGCAGAACTTGACCCCATTCGGGAGCGTGCCAAACGTTATGAAAACGACCGCAATTACCTGCAAACTATTATCAACCAGGGAAGCGAAGCCGCACAGGAAGTTGCCAGCACCACCATGGAAGACGTGGTAAAAGCCATGCAGTTCTCGCGTTAAGCAGCAGGTACCCCGTGCAAAGCTACCCTCCCAAGCAGGCTGAACTCCCCTTCGCTATTATCGAAGGCAAGCCGCTATCCACCCCGCCGGAAGACCTGTACATTCCACCACAGGCTCTGGAAGTCTTCCTGGATACCTTTGAGGGGCCACTGGATTTGCTACTGTACCTGATCAAACGCCAAAATCTGGAAATTCTCGATATTCCCATTGCCGAAGTAACCCGGCAATATATGGATTACGTTGAAATGATGCGTACCATCAAGCTTGACCTTGCTGCTGAGTATCTGGTCATGGCTGCCCTGCTGGCTGAAATCAAGTCCCGCATGCTGCTTCCCCGCCATGAAGAAACAGAAGACGAAGATGACCCGCGTGCTGAACTGGTGCGACGCCTACAGGAGTACGAGCGCTTCAAACAGGCCGCAGAAGCTATCGACAAACTCCCTCGTGATTCACGCGATCACTGGAGTAGTCAGGTGGAACCACTCCGGGAACAAAAAGAAACACCCCAACCCCAGGTTGAATTACACGAAGTGCTGCTGGCCTTTAAGGACATTCTGACACGTGCCGATATGAACATTAGCCATGAAATTGAACGTGAATCCCTTTCGGTACGCGAGCGTATGAGCCAGATACTGGCAACACTCAATGCAGATACCTTTACAGATTTCCATACTCTGTTTACCCCTGAAGAAGGGCGTATGGGTGTCGTCGTCACCCTGATTGCCCTGCTGGAACTACTAAAGGAAAAGCTGGCAGATATTGTACAATCCGAGCCCTATGCCCCTATTTATATACAGGTGGCACAAGGGGCAACTGACTCCTGACAAAAAGGCAGATCATGCAAGCGGAACAGCTAAAAAGAACCCTGGATGCCATTCTCCTGACAGCTGAGAAACCCCTCCCCATCGACAAGCTGGTACTCTATTTCCGGCCTGAAGACACTGTCAACAGCCAGGACATCCGGGAAGCCCTGCAAGCACTGGAAGAAGACACTCAGGGAAGAGGGTTTGAACTGAAAAAGACCGCCTCGGGTTATCGCTATAAAACCCGCGAGGCGTATAAACAATGGGTCTCCCGGCACTGGGAAGAAAAACCCAAGAAGTATTCACGGGCACTACTGGAAACACTTGCACTGATCATCTACCGCCAGCCCATAACCCGCGCAGAAATCGAAGACATTCGAGGTGTCGCCGTCAGCTCGCAGATTATAAAAACCCTGCAAGAACGCGAATGGATACGCATCATCGGCCACAAGGAGGTCCCCGGCAGACCTGCCATGTTTGGTACAACGCGCCAGTTTCTGGACTACTTCAACCTGAAAAGTCTTAACGAAATGCCCCCATTGGCAGACATTCAGGATATTGACAAACTGTATCCAGAACTCGATTTCAGCACTGAAAAACCAACAAAACAGGAAGCCACAGCGCAGGAGCAACCGGGTAGTGAACACTAGCTGGCAACCACTCACCCCTGACAGTCGTAACCATATCCCGGCCAAGTTGCACCACTGGCTGATTGATACCGGCTCCCTGACCGCAAAACTGCGACATCTCTGTCATCATTTTTCGGTTCACCTGATCCAGCAAACCCAGCGCATCGCACAACCTCATGAAGCCCGCTTGCTGGAACTTGATCCCGGCGCTTCACTCATCGACCGGGAAGTACAACTGTATTGCAATACCAACCCTGTTGTTTATGCACGAAGCCTCATTCCGCTCAAAGCGATTAGTGACCGCTTTCAGGACCTGGATGCGATGGGAGAGCAACCTCTGGGAGAGAAAATATTTTCTGACCCGCAACTCCAGCGCAGCCCGATTGAGTGGTGTTTATTGACCTATCAGCATCCTCTGTTTCAGCATGCTATCGAAAAAGTCACGCCCCCTCCCCTTCACCTGTACGGAAGGCGCTCACTGTTCTATGGTGCAGCCAGGCCCATCATGATCAGTGAGTTTTTTCTACCTGCTATTCTGTCGCTTGAGCGCTAACCCGCTCCCGGACAACCTTCCCAGGAAGGAGCTCGAAGAGCAGGTTGGCGCTGAGTCACGAAGCCCAACGTGACATGGTTTGTTGGGAGTTCTTCGTCACCGCCAACCTACAAATTGGCCTTTTTATGCATACGAACAATTTAAACTGGACGATGCAACAGGAGCCCAACAAACAATAGAGCACATCACTTTATATACTATTAATGCATTGATGTGATGTACTAATGCTTACCCGGTGCCAGTGGCTTGTCTTTACGTTCCCAGTGAATATACGCCTGCAAGGCCACCATTTTCGGATCATTTAATGCCAGTGGATCACTTTCCAGCGGGTTCATAATGCACCAGTTAATCATTTCACCCAGCACAGCAACCTTGCCTAGCTGTTGCTGAAACTTGGGATAGGTTTCCGGATGAATACTGGTAGCATTCGGGTGACATTGATCACAAGACACCGTATTTTTACTCTTTAACCCACCATGAAACAGCTCATCGCCCTGTTTAACTACGCTCATAAACTCCTTTTGCCAGCGCTCCAGATCCTTGTCGGTAAACTCATCCGCACACACGGTAGCTGAACCCAGCAATACCGCAAAACCCAGTACAGAAAGGGCGGCCTTATGGATTATTCCTCTTTTCATCATCGTCTCCTTCATTAGTAATGTTTCTGTGCAGGGGTTCGCTTGTCTTCATCCTGATAATCGACATCAACCGGATGCCCCTTGTCAGCATTGAAAGCCACTTTACGGTTCTTGTTTTCAGGCAGCATATACTCCAGATCCACATTACCGGAGTGCAAATTAATAAACTGCCACCCCGTTGCATCCCGCTCAAAGAAAGGATCCGCACGATTCATCGGGACGGTCAGTTTAGGCATATGACTCACCCCCTGAGTATATTCCGCAGGGTACGGCCAGGGCCAGGCCGTGGCCATCACAGAATGGAAACTGGTATTATTAATCTGGTTATACTGGATCTGATGCACATGACCATACAATAC
>WFWY01000088.1 GCA_015490895.1 Thiotrichaceae bacterium
AAATGGCGATGTTTCAGCCTCAGGAAAACGACTGGGACTTGATTAGAGGCTCCTTAATACTCACTATCTACCCACCACCTCTTTCGTGTAAAGCTCTCTCAATAACCACTTAGGAAATAAATATGGCTAGAGTTACCGTGGAAGACTGCCTGGAGAACACAAGCAGCCGGTTTACACTTGTTCTGGAAGCATCGAAACGTGCCCGCTCCATCGCCCAGGGCACTGTACCTCTGGTGCCTGAGGAAAATGATAAACCAACAGTTATCGCACTGCGTGAGATCGCTGAAAACCTGACAGAAGCATCCGTTGCCAGTCAGATTGTAGAAGAAGCGGAAGCCAACGGATAAATAAAGGAGACTCTGATCAAGTCCCGATGTTTTCCTGTGGCACACCAGTGAAGGGCAAATTAACAGAGCTGTTCAACGCTCTTTTTTGTTTGCTGACAAAGTCACAATATCACAGGAAGTGGGGGGCTCAGCCCCGCCAATACAGTGCTACAAACAAGCATTGGCGGGACTAAATCTACTTCCAGTTAACATTGAACAACGCTTAATCAGAGGTTCCTTACAAACTGGAATATTCAAGAGAATACAAAATGGCTGTGGTGAAGGAGCCAAATAACACCATTAAAAAAGCATCGACAGAAATCAAGGAGGTCAATGTATCGTTTCGCATGGTCGATTTATGCCGGTTAGTCGAGCGCTACATGAACGATGCCGATTCAAAAAAGGTCTATGATGCCTTTATGCTGGCTGCAGAGGCTCATGACGGCGTGATGCGGAAATCAGGGGAACCTTACATCACCCACCCCCTGGAAGTCGCACGCATATTAGCTGACTTACACCTGGATGCAGACTCCCTGTGCGCCGCACTTCTGCATGATGTCATTGAAGACACAAGCTTCACCTATCAGGATATCGCAACGCAGTTTGGTGAAACCGTTGCAGATCTGGTGGAGGGCGTCACCAAACTCTCAACACACGGCTTTAAAAACAAGCAAGATGCAGGTGTTGCCAGTTTTCAGAAAATGATGCAGGCCATGGTCAAGGACTACCGTGTCGTCCTGATCAAACTGGCAGACCGCTTACACAATGTTAGAACACTAGGCTCCATGCCAGCGCACAAACAACGTCGAATTGCCAGAGAAACCCTGGAAATCCATGCACCACTAGCGCGACGCATGGGGATGAATGCCCTGCGCCATGACCTGCAGATGAACGCTTTTCATAGCCTCTACCCCAGCCGCAGCAAAACACTCGACAACTGGTGGCAAAGCTGCCTGCTGAACAAGGCTGATATCTACGACAAAATCATTTCACGTATTCAAAACGCACTGGATGATCACGAGCAAATCCGCTATAGCTCTGTTTTTCACTGGGAAAAAAACCTGTATCGCCTCTACGAAAAGAAAAAGGCTCGCAAGAGCCCTATTCACTTTAATCGTAATGACATGACCTATGATATACGCATCCTGACCCAGAACACGCTGGAATGTTACCTCGTACTCGGCATCATTCATCAACTTTATCACCCGGTTGTTGGTGCATTGAAAGACTTTATTTCCAACCCCAAGGTTTATGGTTTTCAGGCACTACAAACAACAGTTGTCACTCCAAACCAGGAACGTATTCGCATTCAGATCCAAAGCAAGGAAATGTATCAAATAGCCCAATACGGCATTACTGCACAATGGCGTTTCCCCTATCTGGACAAACAACACAATGTCAGTATGTCACAGCGACGACTCTCTCACTGGCTGGAACAAGTCAAGGAAATCCAGGACACGACCGGTAACCCGGATGACTTTCTTGAAGACATGAAAGCTGACTTCTTCCTCACGGAAGTCTCTGTTATCACACCCCAGGGTGACCAGAAAGTGTTACGTGCAGGTGCCACCCCCATTGATTTTGCCTATGCTATTCATACAGATATTGGACACCATTGTGTTGCCGCCCTTATTGACGGGCGAAAAGCACCCCTGAATGTCCAGCTACACAATGGCGCTACTGTCGAAATCATCACCAGCGACAAGGCCACGCCACGCCCTTCGTGGCTTAATTTTGCAGTAACCGGAAAAGCACGTGCAGCCATCCGACACTGGATACAATCACGCAAGGAAGATGAATTTATTACACTGGGCAAACAACTACTGGAAACCGAAATAGGAAAATTCAATACAACACTTGAACAAGTCAGCCCTGTAGATAAAGCAACCTTACTGAAAACACTGGAAATCCCGGACGAAAAGACACTCTATAGTGAAATCGCCAAAGGCAATCAGGGCTGCAAGCTTGTCGCCCGACGCTTGTTAGGCAATACAGAACTGGAGACCAGCGATACCGAAAAGCCTTTTTACATCAAAGGGGCAAAAGGCCTTACTGTACAACTGGCTGACTGCTGTCATCCCATACCTGATGATACTA
>WFWY01000089.1 GCA_015490895.1 Thiotrichaceae bacterium
TTAAAATCAGGTTTTCTTGAATCTGAGCGGTTGTTTTCACCGCAGGGCGATACGGTATTTGGCTTCTGGATGCAGACCCTGGCAGATCTGGAGTTGCTGGATCTGGAACTGAGCGGGCTTGCAGAGCGCTTTCATATTGATCCGATAGGGAGAACTGTTGCATTAACTGGAGATGAAGAGTGGATCCGATTGCGTGTGGCACACCTGGAAAAGGTTGGCGGTAAGAAGACGTTGTACGCAGAACTTGTTGACACCTATGGCGATACCAACGCCTATGCATTCCACAATCTTTATCCTTATAAGGGGAAGTTCTATCCCCGGATTGTTCGCACGTTAATTAATTCATTTGGGCTGAAAGAGGATGCTTTAATTCTTGATCCATTCAATGGTTCTGGCACAACCACGCATGAGGCTTCCCTGATGGGCATTCGCAGTGTCGGAGTAGATATTACTCCGATGGGTGTGATGCTTGCCCGACTCAAAGACGAGTTACCCTTTCTCCCTGAAGGCGCATTGGAGCTCAGTGTGAGTGACCTGATGGACATTTTTCATGATATTGAAGGCAGGCGGTGGGCTCATCCTAACCAGACCATTCACAATCTTATGCTGGTGCTCTATTTTGACACGATTGATGCTTTTTCCCGGACTTCCCGTTATAATCGGAAGGGAAAAGCTGGTCTGTTTATTGAAAAGTTCAACTACGTCCGGGATTGTTCCAGGAAGCTCAAAGCGATCCAAAAGCGTTATGGGCTGGCGTTTGTTCATGCGACAATTCTGGAAGATGATGCCCTCAATTTAGGCAAGTATACTGATTGGAAGGAAAAGTTTGATGCGATTATCACCAGCCCTCCTTATTACTTCTCAATAGATTATGTAGGGAAAGACAGGCTGGCTTATGAGTATTTGGGCGTGGATATGAAGCGTGTTGAAGCCAGATATCTGGGTATGAAAGATTTACGAGGGTTTGTTTATGTTGCGGGTAAGCGTTTCCCGGCAAAAGTTCTTCAGTATTATGAGGATTTGCGTACGTCTATAGAGTTGATGTACTGGGCATTGAAGCCAGGTGGGTGGCTGGCAATCATTGTGGGAGACAGTACTGTTGGTGGTGAGCGGATACCTACGACTGCGTTGACGAAGCGGTTTTGCGAGGAGGTGGGTTTTCGCTTTCACAGGCTTGTTTTTAATCCGTTGCTGGGAGCGAGGAACCGTGCGATTCGTGGCGAGAGTATAATTATTTGCAGGAAGGAATAGAGGGGTATGGCAGTGATCAAGCGTAACTTGCTGTGTTTGAGAAATAAAGAAAGACTTTCGGTTGGCGAGGTGATTCTTTATGAGTTGATAACTGATCCGTCAGCGGTAGAATTTGATCCGGTCTCCAGGATTTTTGATGGGTTAGAAAGTGTTCCTGAGGAGCTGAAGTATTACTATGAATCACTACTGGGTGTCACCTCGTATTACCAGCACAGTCAAGGTGGTAAGGGGAAATATATTGAGAAGAGGCTGGCTTCTATTGCTAAGACCTGCTCGCTAAATATTCGTTTCAGCGAGTTTCCGCTATGGTTAGAACACCCGGTTTTACACAGGAAAAGGGGTATTTTCACACTGAGTGCATTATCCTCTGAAGAAAAGAGAATTCTTCGTCGTGTGGAATGGGATTATCTTTCTGAGCAAGATGAAGTCATTGACATTGGCAATCTATTGCCTGCAGAAAGAGCAATTGTCCTGATAGAACTTAAGAATCGCGTGGATTCAGGTGGGACTGCGGCGCGCAGGGAAATCTGGACCAAGAAATTTCGGACGCTTGTTGAACTTATGCTTTCTTCTAAGGGGCTTTTTCGCAGGAAGAAAACACGTTTTTCCTTTAGGGATTTGCTGGCAATGTACCAGTATGATCGGGTAGAGCTTTATTTTGGTATTTTGTTCAATCGGAAAGGGCAACCAGCTACACTGGATGATGATCAGATGCAGGGTTTTTACTCCGCAAGCAAAGAAGGCTTTCAGACACTCATTGATTTTCTGAAGACTTTCAGGAAACACTTTCAGTTTATAGAAAAGGACGAAGAGCATTTGCAGCTGCTTGGGAAGGCAGGCGATTTCTATCTCAGGATTGGGATGCTGTATGGGAATCAAATTCCGAGAAAATTATTTAGGAAGAAGGCTTCAATTGCTGGGTTGTTGGTTTTGCGATATGATGATATGTGGCTGGCTCAGTTGCTGAGTATCTGGGAGCGCAGCTTTTTGCTTCAATATGGGCAAAACTATACTACTGTTTTCAAACACATTATGCGGAAAGACGAGACGGTCAGGCGTCATTTCGATCGCTTGATAGAGCGTGAAGGGGAAGTCCGGATACTCAGGAAATTAGTTCGCTACTTGTTGCAGCATTACCCGCGTAAGTTTCTGCGCAAGTACTGCCCACCTCAATGGGATCGGGAGACATATTTAGGTGATGTTGTGCAATTTGTGGGTGCTGTGGAGGGATAGGGGATGTTTTTTGGTGCGCCGGGCGGTGCGTATGCACGCCCGGCGCACCAAAAAACATGAAAACCAGATTTTCTAATCTCAAGCCCACATGGCTGGCACCTATTATCAATAATTACAACAAGACAATCCAAGATTCAAGACCGCAGGCTGGTATAGAAGAGGGAATAAGCTGATCTCCGGCAAACTTACCGTGATGCAGGATAAATATGAACCGAGGTGCATTGCATACGTTCACAGATACACCGGTTGCTATTAGAT
>WFWY01000090.1 GCA_015490895.1 Thiotrichaceae bacterium
GACGGGAATAGTGCTCTGATCCTTAAAGGGCGTGTAAGTATAGAGCAAGCGGGGTTCCAGTGTGTGAATTCGCTTTTTTCCTTTCAGGTGGCGTTCAAAGAACAGGCCTGCATCCAGGCTGGCTGTTGGCAATGTTCTGGAAGGTGAGTTAGTGCCTGTTTGGGTGGTTGTGTCCAATGCATATTGTGTATGTCGTAGCTGTAGTGAGGGTTCGAGATACCAGCCAGGTTGCCCATATCGTTTGTTAACAATGGCGTTGATATCAAGGCGCAGCCCGGTTGTTGCATTTTCTTTGTGGAAGTTAACCAGTTCGGTTTCAAAAAAGTACTGGGTATCACCCGTTTTTTTGTCAGGGCTATACTGGAAGCGTAATTCTGGCAGTCTGGAATAAGGAGCATTGCTGCTATCAAGTACCTTGTAGTCTTGCAAGGAGGTATTAAAAGACCAGTTTTCCCCCAGGCGTGTGAGATCAATGCGGCGTTCCAGCGCTGCAAGGCTGGAGCTTACCAGGGAGTTGCCTAGGTCTTTAAAATAATCAACGTCAGAGATGTCTGCGGCATTGATGGTTAGCCGGGTGAGGTCAGAGATTTTGGTTTTGTGATGGATACTGACCAGCGAGCGGTCTATATTATTGGCAACATTGTCTCCGGGTAGATACTCAAAATTAATAACACCTTCGTCTTTCCGGGTCAGGTAGCGAAACTCGGTATCCAGTTTAATGCCTCGTTTGGTAAGGAAATTAGGGGTGAGAGTCAGATCAAAATTTGATGCCAGATTGAGATAATAGGGCAGACTTAAAATGCTGCCCGAGCGCTCTGAGGCACTAAAGCCGGGAGCCAGCAAACCACTCTTTCTCTGATTGTTGAGTGGGAAGCTGAAATATGGTGAGTAAAACAGGGGAATTCCACCCGCCCTGAAAGTGACATGACGGGCGGTACCTTCCTGCTCTGTATGATTTAGTTTGATATCAGATGAGGCAATATACCAGGAGCGCTGGTTGGAGGGGCAGGTTGAAAAGGTGGCCTGCTTCAATACCGTTTCCTGTTTTCCTTGTTGAATGAGCAATTTGCTGCTTCCGTGCCCAAGTCCTTTGTTTAGCGAGTATTCGGCGTTTTTAATGGTTCCTGTATCGCTGTGCATTTGATAGGTGACTTCGCTGCTTTTTAATTGCAAGGCATCGGTGGAAAACAGGACGTTGCCAAATGCGGTGACGGTACCGTTGCGGTTGTCATAGCGGGCTCGATCCGACTGCATGGATTTATTACCCTGCTGAATAATGACGTTGCCCTGTAGTGACGAAATACCCTGTGCCTGAATGGTGCCCTGGTCTGCTTCTAGCTTTATAGCAGCAGGAGGGGTGCTCAATGGAGGGGGTAACAGGTTTTCTGGGGGTATCGTACAAACAGGCCATTGTGGGTCGGTGGCTGCTGTGACTAAGCTCGTGCTAATACACAATACCAGAGTGATACCTGTTTTAATTAATGGACTCGTCACTATAGTGTCATGCTGCTTAATATGAGGAAAGGCTGTTATCACGTCTCAATTTACTATTATCACACAGAATTCTGTGCAAGGTAATGGCTTGAGAGTCAGTGGTATGACTAAGGGAGACTCTGATCAAGCCCCAATCGTTTTCCTGAGGCTGAAATATCGCCATTTTTTCGCTATAAAAGTGACCAATAGAATGACTATTGCTAACTTTTCTATCAAAAAACTGACGAATTTCATCTCACAGGAAATTCGACCGGACTTAATCAGAGGTTCCTCCCTAAGCATACCAGTATGCAAAGATGTATAGGTCTGTTATGTCTCTGGTTGATGCAGGGTCGAAAGTCAGGTTTAGTAAGTTCTGCATTTGGGCACATAGCGTTCACTGCCTATTCCCCATCGAGCCTGTAGTGGTGCATGTGGGTCGGAGACAATTTTCCCGGCTTCTATATTTTGCCGCAGTTCACGTAAGGGCATGTAATAGTCCTCACCCAGGCTGAGTTGAACCATGCAAAAATCATTGGTAAGTTTTGTTTCTCTGGGGGGCGGAGGCTCTTTGCGAAAAATGGTTGCAGCAATGATTTGTGCTTCATGGGTAGAATTGAGTTTCCAGGTTTTATCCAGATGATGTTTAACAGAGCCAAAAAAAGCAGCCAGGCGTCTATCACGGGAAGGCGTGGAATAGTTATCGTATTCTTGTCGGGTCATACACTGGCGACCCTGCTGGCGGATTTTTTGTAAATACCAGAGTGCATCATAGACATAAACAGCTCTGTCATTGGCGTACATACAAAGCGCAATGAGGAGTCGCAGGGTTTTTTCGGGGATTCTTTCAGGGCGCTTGCCAAGGCGGCGGGCAATGACATCGGTAAATGCGACATAGTTATAGCGGACATCCGCAGCTATCTTGTATTGCTCATCACTATATCCTGGCTGCTTACGTTTTGCTTTGCGGATATTTTGTGGCTGGATGAAGCGGCGGTATCCATCGCTTTTATGCTTTCTGTCTTCAGGAATATAAAAAGGGAACGAACTGATTCTGGAGAGAAAACGGGGTGCCTTAGGGGTAGTGCTTGCCATGACTTCAGCCACTCCGGTGTCGGTAATGTTGACAATCTGGTAGGAGTGTACGCCGGGCGCAACATAGACATCACCCGGTTTTAAGTCATTGAGTGCGATGGGGTAAGTATCGTGGCGTAAGGTTTTGGTGCTGGTTGCGTCTGAGACATACTCCATGAATTTTCTTACACGTTTGTCCTGAGGAAGCCTGTCCCAGTTACGCATCTTGTTGGAAATCAGTCGCCCTCTTTTGTGGGCATTATGAATGACGAAAGGGAGTTTTTTTTCGTAGGAATAGACGAGTCGCATGAGGTAGGTTGCGTCAGCGCAGTCGTGCTCGAGTTTATTGTACAGGGGTTTCTTCTCATTCATAAAGAAGTCTTCCGTCCAGTTGTTTTGTACCCATTGCTGGTAGTCTTTTTCTGCGGCTTCGTCCCACTGGTGAGTGGCTTTCCAGACGGCGGCATGGAGCGAAGAAGTGGAAATGAAAAACAACAACAGTAGTGAAAAAATCCGGTTAAACATTGCAGCCCTTGTTCATGGTTAATTCAAAAGAGTATGTGGTGTGGTGTGTTAGATAGGGGGAAGGCAATCAAGTTCCTTTTCTATATTCTTTTTATAATGACGCTATTAAAAAATATAGAAAAGAATTGGTCTGGCTGTGATGGAGAATAAGTTGGCAGTGTCCGTAACGCAAAAAACATGGGTCAGAGAGCATCTGACCCATGTTTTAGCGACGTTTACTGCAAATCAATATTAGCGATTTTGCATATAACGCTGTAACGCAGAGCGAGTTTCTGGTGTAACAACACCATTGATTGGGCCTCTGTAATAGCCTTTTGCTTTTAGCTTGCGCTGTAGAGCATGTACATTAACAGAACTTTTCTTGGCACCACCTTTACAGCCATATTTGTGGTGATGGTTTCTATTGTTGTACTTGTGAGTGTGTGTAATGGAGTCCGTACAGTTAGGAATGGCAGGGTGACTATGAGTCCACTTGTTGCCAGTTGCACGACGAGGCATGCCTTTACAGCTATATCTGTGTGAGTGAGATCTTGCACCGTTTGGATGAGTATGGGTAACAGAGTTAGTACAGTTAGGCTGAGCGGGATGTGTGTGGCTGTTAGGATCTGCTTTTGGCTCTGCTGCTGGCTCCGCTACGGGCTCCGCTACGGGCTCTGCCTGCTGTTGAGAAGTCTGGGAAGATCCTGCTACCTGCTGGGAAGACCCTGCTACCTGCTGGGAAGATCCTGCTACCTGTGAGCTGCCGCCGTCAACTTGTTGCTGGCTACAGCCTGTCGTGAACAGGCCTGCTAATACAAGAGTAGCAATCGAGAGAGTAGATGTGGTGTTCATTGAGTTCATCCTCTGATTTAAATAAATTATTAAAAATGTGCTGAAAATATATTCGTTGTCTAGCAAAAGACACGTAAATATACAATTATTAGGAGTCTTCCGAGCTTTATCTTAAGATCTCTCTAATAGCTTGTAGTCGGTAGACAACATTTTGTCAATCTAATTGTTACACCTGAGCAAATGCTCAGCTATAGTCGAAGCTTAAACATTTTTATAGAAGATTGGAAGGGTTTATTATAAAAATACAACAGTTTGGTTGTCCGGAGCGTGAACTGCTTTCTACAAGCATTTGATTGTCATGGGGTATCGCCTCTCTTTTCAGGGGAGGGATAATCCGTACAAGTTGTTGTTAAATTGTAACATCGTATTGTAATATCGTTTATTTAACAGGTAGGCCGGGAGTGGCTCCCTCATCCGGTGTAAGCAAGTAGAGCTCCTGATTGCCTTCACCGGCTACTAATACCATTCCTTCTGATAGTCCAAAGCGCATTTTTCTTGGCGCAAGGTTTGCGACCATGATAGTCAGTTTGCCTTCCAGGTCAGTGGGGTTGAAGGCTGATTTGATACCAGCGAAAACGGTACGGGTGTTTTTCTGTCCGATATCCAGTGTGAGTCGTAGTAGTTTGTCCGCGCCTTCTACGTGCTCTGCCTTGATGATTTTGGCTATGCGTAGGTCTATTTTTTCAAAGTCAGCAAATTCAATCGTGTCCTTGATGGGTTGGACGGGGTGTTTTCCCTCTTGATTATTTTTTTCTGTTTGTGTTGAGTTTGCCTGACTATTGCGTTGGGTGGCTTCGTGTTGGGAGATTTCTTTGTTTTCCTCTAGCATGTTTTCAATAGCGCTTCTCTCAATCCGGTTAAGTAGTGGCTTGAAGGGTTGTAATGAGTGCGACAGTAACGGGTCTGCAACAGAGGCCCAGTCCAGGTTTCCAGTATTGAGAAATTTTTCTGCCTGTTGGCCAATTTCCGGGATGACTGGTTTAAGATACGTCATAATGATTTTAAACAGGTTGATTCCCTGAGTGCAAATGCCTTGTACCTCGGCGGCATATTTGTCTTCTTTTATAAGCACCCATGGCTTTTGTTCATCTATATACTGGTTTGCCTGGTCTGCGAGCATCATGATTTCTCGCATGGCGTGGCTATAACGACGTGATTCATATAATTCAGCAATATTTTCTGCTTGCTGACTAAAGTGTGCGTAGAGCGCACTGTCAGGAAGGGAGGCGGAGAGTGTGTTGTTAAACCGTTTATTGATAAAGCCGGCGCAGCGTGAAGCGATATTGACAACCTTACCAACCAGATCGCTATTGACTCGCTGCATAAAGTCTTCAAGATTGAGGTCAATATCCTCGGCAGTATTGTTGAGTTTTGCAGCATAATAATAACGTAAGGGTTCGGTTGGCAGGTGTTTCAGGTAGGTGCTGGCTTGAATGAAAGTACCTCTTGATTTAGACATTTTCTTGCCATCAACAGTGAGAAAGCCATGACAGTAGATCCCGGTCGGAAGCCTCATTTTGGCGGCAGTCAGTAATGCTGGCCAGAACAGGACATGAAAATAGGCGATAT
>WFWY01000091.1 GCA_015490895.1 Thiotrichaceae bacterium
CAATGGCCTGCCAGCCGCTATTAAGGATCAGGCCAACGATAAACACATTCGTCGTATGGTTGCTATTATTAACTCAATGACGCCCAGAGAGCGCCGTTTTCCTGATATTATCAAAGGTTCTCATAAAAAGCGCATTGCCAAAGGGAGTGGTATGCAAGTTCAGGATGTGAACCGGTTGTTAAAGCAGTATAAGCAAATGAAAAAGATGATGAAGAAGTTCAAGGGAGGTGGTATGAGAAAAATGATGCGCTCCCTGAAAGGACAAATGCCACCGGGGATGGGAGGTGGTATGCCTCCTGGTGGTTTTTAGTAGCAGGTTATAGTTTTACGAGGAAGTAAGAAAATACGTTGAGGCTACAGGCCATCTCTTGTCATTCATACCTCGTTTTTCTAGAGTTCCTGAAGAAGGCTCTGATTAAGTCGTGAGCGCTTTTCTCGAAGCTATAATCGCTCATTTCTAAGCAAAAACTGAATAATTCTATTACTCAGAAATTCCGGCCAGACTTAATCAGAGGCTCCCTAAAAATACCCCCTTTTTTGTTATGTTGCCCTACTTGCATGTCAAGGGGGAATTTTGTCGGGCTAACATCACTGGATAGTCGGTCAATTGAAAGTTATACTTCGCTGAATCTATTGGGGAAGGGCTTTTAGTATGAAGCAGAAAAATATGAACAGGGCAGGTTTGTTGTCAATTCTGTCTGCATTTATGGCACTACTGATTTTCGTTGATGACAGCGCAGCAGGTCTTTATGCCTTGTTGTCACTATTCTTTGCTCTTCTGGCCATTCCCTTCAGCTTACCTGCCAGAGGCAAGTAGCCAGACGGTTGCGGGTGTTTTTAGGGCACATTGCTGATAGTCAAAGTCTCCCGGGATGATTGCTTTTTTAGTGTCGTCTGTTTTTTCCAAAGCAGATAAATCACGGGTATCACAAACAAAGAGAGTAACGGAGCCGTAATCATACCCCCAATCATGGGAGCAGCAATACGCTGCATTACGTCCGACCCGGTACCACTTCCCAGCATAATGGGAATAAGTCCAGCGATAATCACGGCAACGGTCATGGCTTTGGGGCGCACTCGCATCACAGCACCTTCCATAATTGCTTCTTTCAAGTCACGGGTAGTTTTCATGTGCCCGTGATGCTTGTGTTCATCAACCGCGTTATTCAGGTAGATCAACATAATGACACCAAACTCGGCAGCCACACCGGCAAGGGCAATAAAGCCTACGGTGACAGCAACAGACATATTGAAGCCTAACAGCCACAAATACCAGATACCACCTGCCAGGGCAAAGGGCAAAGAGAGCATGACAATCAGCGCGGCAGTGACATTGCGGAAAGTGAGATACAGGAGTATCAGAATAATGAGCAGCGTGACGGGTACGACCAGCTTTAACTTGTCTTTAACACGTAGCAGGTATTCATATTGCCCGGCCCAGCTGACAGAGTATCCAGGTGGCAGGGTCAGGTGATCCTTGAGTGCCTTTTGGGCTGCAGCGACGTAGGAGCCCAGATCAGGATGGTCGATATCGACGAATGTCCAGCCGTTCAGTCGCGCATTTTCCGTTTTGATCATGGGTGGGCCTTCGGCAATATGAATGTCAGCCACACGTGACAGGGGAATATGGGCGCCGGATGGGGTAATCAGTGGTAGCTCCATCAACTTGTCAATATCATCACGGGTATGACGGGGATAGCGCAGATTTACCGGATAGCGCTCCAGCCCTTCCACCGTTTGCGTGACATTGGAGCCACCGACTGCGGAGCTAATCACGGTTTGAATATCAGCAATATTCAGGCCAAAGCGGGCGGCTTTGGCGCGGTCAGGCACGATTTCGATATAACGTCCACCGGATACCCGTTCCGAGAAAACCGAGGCTGTTCCTTGCACCTTGTTCAGAATACCTTCAATATCCTTGCCAATCGACTCAATAACTTTCAGGTCAGGACCGGCAACCTTGATCCCTACCGGGGTTTTTATGCCTGTGGCGAGCATGTCGATACGGGTTTTGATGGGTTGTACCCAGGCGTTGGTCAGTCCGGGAAACTTGGTGGATTTGTCAAATTCCCTGATCAGTTTCTTTAGTGTCATGCCAGGGCGCCACTCTGATTTTGGTTTCAGCAGGATCGTCGTTTCAATCATGGTCAGCGGGGCGGGGTCTGTTGCTGTTTCGGCACGACCAATTTTTCCAAAGACACGCTCAACCTCCGGAAATGATTTAATGATACGGTCGGTTTGCATCAATAATTCCCGCGC
>WFWY01000092.1 GCA_015490895.1 Thiotrichaceae bacterium
GGAATATCATTTCCTGGTAAGAACCCAGTTGCACTGCTGAATTGATTCCCCCTGGATAAAAAACCGCATCACGATCTGATGATTCGGTAGTCTGCTTTAGCAGCATTAAAAACTGACCAATACTTGATTTTCCCGCGCTATTGGCTCCAAAGAAAAGAGTAATAGGAGACATCTGAATGGAACCCGTATCATTCCAGCCCTTGAAATTTTGTATGGATAGTTGTGTCAGCATTGGCTTTTCCTTGGCTATTCAGTTTTATTATAAAGCGTTGATAGTTTTTTTCACTTATTCTCTCAGCGATTGAATATCACTCTCGGCAGTGTTGCGCTGCGCTTGCGCTGTTTGTCGTCCTGCCAGTGGATCAGGTCTTGTTGTTCATCGTCAAAATAGGCCTTGTCGTCTTCGCTGGCGATGGCGAGCCAGCTCATGAGTTCTGCCAGTCCCTGTTCCAGTGGGTGGTTTTGTAGCAAGTCGGGGAGGCTGATTTGTGGGCGCTGTTGCAGGTTGCGGCGCAGTATGGATTGCAGGCGTTGTTTGTCGACGTATTGTTGTTCATACAGGGCTTCGGGGCTGTAGTCTGCGTCGTTGCCAAGTTCGATGTGGTCGTCGATATTGGGTTTGAAAGGCGGATGAAACAGGGGTTTTTCCATGCTGAGCTGGATGTCGGCGTGGGGGCTGTCGATGTGCATAAAGTCGCCTTTGGGTGATTGTTCGCGGATGTCGAGTACGCGATTTTCCAGTTGTTGCAGAATTTCCATGATACGCCGGTTTTCCAGCCATGCCTGGTCGTCGAGGTAGCGGCGTAGCTGTTCAGAAAGGCGGGCGACGGTGCGCTGGGTCTGTTCGCCAGCTTCCAGCCAGTCGTAGTGGATGCGTTTGAGGCGGCGATCCGGTTTGAGCTGTTCGATGGGCGGGATTTGTAGCACTTTTTCCAGGAGTTCGCTGAGTTCTTCCTGACGGCTGGGGGACATGAGGAAATCCCAGAAGGCGCGGAAGCTGCGCCCCTGATCGGAGTCGGTGATGGCATCGCGATCCCCAAAAAACTGTTCCAGTAACTTGCCCTTGCCGCCTTCCCAGCGAGCGATGCGTTCACGCACGCTATGATCCAGTTCGCGGAAGTTTTGTTCGACTTCGCGGAAGTCGCTGAGCAGTTCGCGGGCGGTGATGCTGAATTGTTGAAAACGGTCGCGCAATGCGGTTGCATCCAGCAGTTCCATATCGCCCGCCTGTATCTGGCTTATTTCACGGTCAATGTCTGCTTTGCGCTGTTCCAGCTCGGCAATGCGTACCTGTGGATCGGTTTCTGCGCCGGAGAGCATTTGTTTGAGTAACTCAAACAGTGTCAACAGCCGAGATTCGGTGCCGACAAAAGAACGTCCACCAAGGCTTTCCAGCCAGGCGATGGCTTTTTCGGATGCTGGTGTCAGGTCGTAATGAATTTCGTCGCTATCGGCAGGGTAGAACTTGCGTAGCCAACCCTTGTCGTCCTGCGCCCAGTCATTCAGATAGCTTTTGGCTGTTTTGGGCAGTGCTTCATCGCCCAGTGATTCACGCAGTTGAAACAGCAGGTCTTCCAGCTTTGATGCCAATGCGGATTCGCTCATCACGCGAATATTGGGCTCGATAAAGGCAAAGGAGAGAAAGCTGGCAATCAGCGGTACATGTTGTGCCTGTAATAGCCGCCAGGCGGGGTGTTGCTTGCGTAGCTGTTCAAGATTGAAGTAGTCAAGGGGCATGGGGAATTTGTACGTGAATCAGGTCAGCCCGTCAACTGTGAAACGGAATGCTTGTTGTTGCTGGGGGTTGTTTGTGTTTAGTCAAACCATTTCGACCAGCCTTGCTGGTAATAGCGGAGTAGGTGGTGGTTTTGAATTCGGTTGACTTCAACGTCAGGTGGTTCCATATCCGGGGGGAAATAGAGCATACTTTTCAGCAATTCGGGTGTGAGATAGCGCAGAGCGGGGGGGTTAGCAAGGTGCATGGGGCGTTTGATGCGTGTAGCGAGGACGAAGCCCCATTCACCAAAGCTGGGAATATATGTATGGTAGGGGTGTACTTGCCAGGTCATTTCGGTATCCGCTGCTTGCAGGGTTCTTACAATGCTCCAGAAGGCATGACGCGAGTAGAGTGGGGAAGATGCCTGGGTAACCAGTACTCCTGCCTGTGATAAATGCTGCTGCAACAGGCGGTAAAAGGTAACTGAATAAAGCCGGCTAAGGCTCAGATTGCTGGGATCGGGCAGATCAATAATGATGACATCGTATAGCTGATCGTTATTATCCATAAATTTCCAGGCATCCTGGTTGATTATGGTTAATTTCTTATGGTTAAGTGCGTTATGATTAATTTTTTGTAAAAGCTTGTTTTTTCTAAATAACAGGGTCACTTCCGGATCAAGATCGACCAGTGTAACCTGCTTGATATCGGGATATTTCAGTACTTCTCTGGCCGCCAGTCCGTCACCGCCTCCCAGAATCAGAATGTGTTCATGGGCAGGTGCCAGCTGCATGGCAGGATGTACCAGTGATTCGTGGTACCGGTATTCATCCAGCGTATCAAACTGGAGTGCGCCGTTAATAAAAAAGCGGGTGCGTTGCTGACGGTTGGTGATGAGGATGCGTTGATAAGGTGTGGTTTTCGCGTAAATAATTTGTTGCTGGTACAGCTTGCTTTCCAGGTGACGGGTCAGGTTTTCACTATAGATGAAGCCAATCAGTAACAGAAGTGCTGAAATGATGATTTTAGCCAGCAAACGGCGTTTGTGGGTTAGCTCTGCCTGAAAAATTTTCCAGGCGAGAAGACCTACGGCGATATTTAACAGGCCAAAGAACATGCCCGTTCGCATTAGCCCCAGCTGTGGTACAAATACCAGTGGAAACAGCAGGGCGGCAATCAATGCGCCAATATAGTCAGCCGTAAAAACATTGGATACGTTGAGTTTCAGACTGTTCTGGTGTTTCAGAATACGAATGATCAGGGGGATCTCGATACCCAGAAGGGTACCAAGCAGGGTGCTGATCAGGAATAACAGGGGCGTGTAGTTTTGTATAATAGCAAAAGCAAAAAAGAGCAATACCGTTGATGAGCCACCTACCAGCCCAATCACCATCTGGATACGAATGAAAGTGCCTGGCAACTGGTTGTCGATATAGCGGGAGAGCCAGGCACCTAGTCCCATGGCACTCATAAACAGCCCGATTACAAGTGAGAAGTGGTATATGGAGTCACCCAGCAGGTAGCTGGACAGGGTGCCTGCCAGGAGTTGATAGATGAGCCCACAGATGGCGATGACGAATGCTGAAAATAACAGCACGGTCTGTTTTTGATGATCAGTCGCGGGCATGATGCCGTGTTTGATGGTTAAACAAAAGCTGGAAGTTTACCGGATCGCTGTGGCGTAAATCAGCCCGAGTGAAATGATAATAGCGGCAATCACAATACCCAGTGCTATATTACCTTCTTCGGTTATCTTTTTTTCCAGGGAATAAGGTGTCATTTTCTCCATGATGAAAAGCGTAGAGAAGAACAGTACGAGTCCTAAAATGCCATAGACCAGACTGGACAGGATATGGGGTAGCGTGAGTTCATTCATTGGGTTCGGTGTTCCCTGATTAAATAATAAAATGGGTTAATGTAGTTTAACTGAAAACTCGCTATCAGGCAGAATTTGTTTTAAATACGAAGAGGGGTAGAATACGCTTCCATTCTTTCAGGAGCTCTGGCAAATTCTGGTTTCAGAAGAGCAATAGCGACTTATTCAGAGGCTCCTAACACTATTTATTAACTCAAGGAATCGACGATTAATAATAAGCAGCATTTCCTGAGACGTTTCCTGTTACCGGGGCTGATGATAATTCTGGTTTTCGGGCTACCGGTAATCGGTAAAGGTGAAGAAAAAAAGACTTCTCCGGTCACGGTACGGATAACGGGTGCAACAGAAGCATTAGAGGAAAATATCAGGGCACTTTTGCCGTCAATGCGTGGTTTGCAGTGTGATTCCAGCCAGCAACGCTTAACCCGCTTTATGGATGCGGCAGATGCAAAGCTCACCGAAGCGGCTGAAGCGCTGGGGTATTTTAATGCCCAGTTTCAAATGACGGCGGAACGGAAGCAGCGCTGCTGGGTGCTGATCATTAAAGTGACACCGGGGTCTGCTGTAACAATAGAGAAAATAAATTTCCAGTTACAGGGTGCTGGTAAGGATCTCCCCGAGTTTAAAGAACTCCAGCAGCAACTACCTTACCGTGTGGGTGATGTATTCGTGTCACAGGCGTATGAAGATTTCAAAACACGCCTGAAGCGAACGGCGAATCGTCTTGGTTTTTTTGATGCACAGCTGAAACAGCATACGATTCGAGTGAACCCCGATACCCGAAAAGCCAGTGTTGAACTGGCTTTTGATACTGGCAAACGCTATACCCTGGGTAACATAGCTGTGCAACAGGATGTGCTGGATAGCAAGCATATCCAGGCCTATATTCGTTTACAGCAGGGTGATGTTTTCCATTCGGATGCGATTATCAAGCAGCAGCGTCTGCTGGAAAGTAGTGGCTATTACAAGACGGTGCTGGTATCTGCAGACTATCAGGCGGCAGCACGACAGGTGATTCCGGTGACTATTACGGCAGTACGTCGCAAGCGTTATACCTATAAAGGGGCGATTGGCATGGCTACCAATGACGGTGTTTATCTTCAGGCGGGAATGGAAACACACTGGATTAACCGGAGAGGGCATCAACTTGATCTGAACACTCGCCTGTCGAGCAAATATTCGGCGCTGGGTTTTAACTATAAATTGCCCCTGTCTCAACCAGAAAGCCAATATTTAAGTTTCTCGGGAGGCTGGAGCCAAAGCGATAATAATGATATTCGTGGTACTGCATTAAAGTTGGGGCTAAATTACCATTGGCGTAGCAAAAAAAGCTGGGAACAAATCGCTTCTATCTCCTATCTGGATGAAAAAACGGTTGTGGGTGACGGTAGCCAGCTTTCATCCCAACTCACTCTGCTGGGGTTGACTACACAGAAAACGCAGCGAAATGATGCCTTGTTTCCTACACAGGGCTGGCGCTTGCAGGCAGGGCTGAAAGGAGCACTTGAAGGGGTTTTGAGTGATCAGACCTTGTTACAGGTCAGTGCAGGGGGGAAATATCTGCATACATTTGATAACCAGGGGAAGATTATTTTGCAAGGCAAGGCGGGCACTACCCTGAGTGGAGATTTAAATGAAATGCCCAAATCGTTACGTTTTTTTGCTGGCGGGCAAAAATCAGTGCGGGGCTATTCTTTTGAAAGCCTGGGCGAGCAGAATGCACAGGGGGATGTTATTGGAGGGAAACACTTGCTGACGCTGGGTGCAGAGTACGAACATCCCGTCAAGGATAAAATCAGTGCCGCTATTTTTGTAGATGCGGGGAATGCTTTTAACCGCTGGGATGATTATCGACTGGCAGTAGGGTATGGCATCGGTGTACGGTATAAATCCCCATTGGGGCCGATCCGTGTGGATTTTGCGGTGCCTGAAGATAACCCGGGTGATGTACAGTTCTACTTTAGCCTGGGGCCGGACTTATGAGTGGTTCAATATCACCATCAACGCCTTCAGGTTCTGCTCGGGGCTGGTTTCGCTGGTGGTATTTGAGTCCGCTGGCAGTCGTTGTGTTTTTGCTGGTACTGCTGTTTGCCGGGGTCTTTTATCTAACGGCGACTCGTAGCGGAACGGCTACACTGATTGGTTTTGCTTCCCGCACCCTGCCGGCACTGGAAATTACCGGGGTTGATGGTGCTTTATTAAATCAGTTAGCTATCGACACGATTGTCTGGGAAAAAGACGGGCTGGAAATAGCCGTTACCCAGTCCACTCTAAAGGCTTCTCTGTTCCCGCCCCGTCTGCGTATTGAAAACCTGTCGGCAAAGCGCATCACGGTTACCTTGCCGGAAACAGAAAAACCGCAGCAACGTGAGCCCTTTACTATTAATTTGCCGGATATCCATTTGCCACTGGATGTGGATCTGGACAGTATTGTGGTGGATGAGCTACACCTCCGGCAAGGAGAGGCACTGGTCAAACTGCGTGATGTACGCTTAAGTGCCCTGTTTAAGGATGACACACTGAATGTCCGGCAACTGGCAGGTGATCTCTATGATGAACAGGGTGATATTGCCGTTAAAGTCAGGGGCGTACTGGGGCTGTCGACACCACACCCTGTTCAGTTGACTGTGGGTGTGACTGGAGATAGCCAGCGCCTTGGTTCTGGTGAGCTGTCACTATCAGTGAGTGGCAAGATGGTGAATTACCGTTTGCAGGCTGATGGTTACTGGAAATACGCGAGGTATCCCCGTTACCAGTTACTGTTAGAGGGACAGGGCAATCTGGAGCAGTTACAGGTAGAGACACTGAGCCTGAAAGGAAAGGGAGGTAATGCACAGCTCCGTGGGCGTATGGTTTGGTCCCCCGAACTTAACTGGGATATGGTATTGGCCGGGGATCAGCTAAACCCTGCCTTTCTCCTGCAAGACTATACCGGTAAGCTGGATATGCGCTGGGTCACAACAGGTTCCCTGACGGATACAGCACATATCAATCTGGAATTAAAAAGTCTGCAAGGATATGTGCAGGGTTACCCGGTTGATGCAGCCATGCAGCTGGTTCTGGATGACAAAACCATGACACTCAAACAGCTGCACGCACAGGTTGGTGATAATCGTTTGAGCGCCAGGGGAGAAGTAGCCCGGATGGATGTAGACAAGCCGACGCTTGCCTTGCATTGGCAGCTTGATGCACCACAAATGGCGCAGCTAACCAGCTCGATAGAGGGTAAGCTGAATGGGCAGGGGACTTTATCGGCACTTGCCGATGGTTCGGAGCTTGTGCTTGAAATTGAAAAACTCTCGGGAAAAGTGATGGACTTCCCGATCCAGCTAGAGGGCAAGATACTACAAAAAGACCAGCAGGTCTCCGCGCAGCGTATTACGTTGCAGGTGGCTAATAACCAGGTAACACTCAACGGGATTCTTAACCGTAAGGATGCGACGCATCAGGGAATGCACTGGCGCCTGGATGCCAATGACTTGTCACAGCTGTACCCTGATATTAGCGGTTCACTGGATGCCCAGGGGCAACTGTTTGCAAAACTGGACGGTTCGGCCTTTCAGGCCAGCATTGGCACATTAACGGGAGAACTTCTGGGACGACCTGTGAATGCCCAGGGCAAGATTGTTTCAACATCCGGTCAGCTTCTGGTTCAGAAATTGCGTGTCACAGCTGGTAGCAATCAGCTTGATATCAGCGGTCAGGCGAGTGAGCCGTTTGATTTGGCATGGCGTATTCAGGCCCCCAAACTGGCGCAATTATGGCCAGGCCTGGCAGGGACATTACATGGCAAGGGGTATCTAAAAGGAAACCTGAAACAGCCACAGGTACAGGCTGAATTGGACGGGAAACAACTCCGCTATGAAGACCTGCGGCTCGGTTTGCTGGATGCCCGGTTGGAGCAAAAAGATACACACTATAGCCTGACGACACTGATGAAAGATATCCGCCAGGGAGATATGCAAATCCGGGATATGGTGTTAAATGGCAAGGGAACACTGGAAAATCACCAGTTGGAACTGGATCTGGCAGCTAAGGATGGCAAACTGAACCTGGCAGCCAGGGGTGGTTGGCGTGATGAACAATGGCAGGGGAAAGTGCAGACGCTCAGGCTCAGACAAACGCCTGCAGGGGACTGGCGTTTAAATAACCCCATAGCCCTGAAGGCCTCTGCCGAACAGAGTACGGTCTCGCATTTTTGCCTGACAAACCAGAAACGTGCGCGGCTCTGTACGCAAGTTCAGTGGTCACCAGAACAAGGTCTTGTAAGTAGCGGCAGGCTGGAGCAAATACCACTGGCGATGGCCAGTCCCTGGTTGCCGGAAACGATCAGCCTGGCAGGTTTGTTGAATGCTGATTTTGATGTGGTGGTGCGTGATGGCCAGCCAAAAGGCAAGCTGGATGTGCGTTTACCCGACAGTTCTTTTAGTTTTCGAAAGGCACTGCGCGGTGGTCGAACCACCAGGGGCGAGACCTTCTATTATTCTGGTGCAGCCGTCAATGTTATATTGGAGCCTGCTGCTGTCAAGCTACAGGCAGGCATGGATCTGAAAAATCGAGGACAACTACAGGCTAAAGGTCGCATTGACCTTGCTCAGAACCCCCAGCAATCCCGACTGGATATAAAAACGACATTGGCTATTCCTGATATTCACTGGTTACAACAGTTCTCCAATAATGTTGATGCCCTGAAAGGTTCTTTGGCGGGGGATATTATAATTAAAGGAAGTCTGGCCAAGCCTCAAGTGACAGGTGCCGTGCAGTTGAAAGAGGCTTCGTTATTATTACCTGAAACGGGCGCCAGTTTGGATGCTATTAATCTCACCTTGCAGGCGAAACGATCAGACCAGTTAGCGATCAACGGAACCCTGAAAGCCGGCCCTGGAAACCTGAATGCCCAGGGCGTATTGTACCTGGCTGATTTGCCACGCTGGAAAGCAGACCTGACATTAAAGGGTGAGCGCCTGTTATTGATGAATACACATGAAGTCCAGGCTTATGTTTCACCGAATGTGATGTTAAAGGCAAAACCGGATGCGGTGGTGATTACAGGAACCGTTAAAATACCGGAAACCACGATTTCGCTAAGGGAGATTCCGGTGACTGCGAAAAAGCGCTCGGGAGATATTGTTATTGTTGGGCGTGAACAAGCGACTCAACCGCACAGACGTTCCCATGCTTCATCTGCGGAAGCGCTGCTGATTCAACCGAATGTAGTCGTTGAACTGGGTGAGAAAGTCAATTTTACCGGCCTGGGATTCAAATCGCGATTTAGTGGGCGTTTACGTGTGTTGCAAAACCGTCAGGATATTATGACACAAGGTACGCTCAATATTGTTGACGGGGTCTATCAGGCTTATGGGCAGCAACTGGAAATTGAGCGAGGGCGGTTAATTTTTAACGGAGCGGTGGATAATCCGGCCCTGGATATTCGGGCAATTCGCAGAATTCCAGGCGATATTCTGGTGGGGATCATGTTAAAGGGGACTGCCCAACAGCCAGAATCTGAACTGTTTTCAAATCCGCTACAAACAGAAACGGATACTCTCAGTTATTTACTAACGGGTCGTTCTGCATCCAGTGCAACCGCTGCTGATTCAGCGATGTTAACTAATGCTGTTGCCGGGCTGGGGATTCGTGGTGGTGAAACCATGGCACAGAAGCTGGGTGGACAGCTAGGGCTGGATGATGTAGGTATCAGCTCCCGTACGGGTAATTACAAGGATAGCGAGTTGTCGCTCGGTAAACGAATTGGCTCCAGACTGTATGTGAAATATATTGTCGGGCTGTTTGACTCATTGCAAAAAGTTGCAGTCACGTATCAAATTAATGAGCGGATACAGACAGAAGTATTAACCGGTGAACAGCAGGAAATAAAACTGAAATATAAATTTGATACTGACAAGGGCTTTTTTGGGAAATAGCCCTGTTTATTACAGCATTACAGCA
>WFWY01000093.1 GCA_015490895.1 Thiotrichaceae bacterium
CCTTACTGTACAACTGGCTGACTGCTGTCATCCCATACCTGATGATACTATTGTCGCCCATATTGTAGCGAACACGGGCTTACATATTCACCGTAGTGATTGCGTGATACTCAAACCGGTCTCTACCGCCAACAAAATGACGGCTTCCTGGGAAACCCCTGATGACACCAGCGACTTTCTGGTGCCCATACAAATACTCACCAAAAACGAGGTCGGCGTCCTTTTTGGTATCACACAGATCCTTCAGGAAAAAAACATCAATATCGAAGATATCAATATCAGTGGAGACAGAGACCGGAAAGACCTACGCATGTTAATCCGGGTCAGCAGTAAAAAACAGCTTCAGCAAATAATGAAAACGCTTCGATCTGAACCTGCCGTCACTGATGTTTCCCGACTTTTCAAACTTTCATCCGGACATACCATATGAATACCACCATTATTGCCACCGACAAGGCTCCACAGGCTATAGGCACATATTCACAAGCCGTTAGAACCGCCGATACTGTCTACTTCTCCGGCCAGATTCCCCTGATACCTGGCACGATGGAACTTCATAATGGGGATATCGCTGCACAAACCCGACAAATTTTTGATAATCTGCAAGCCGTTGCCCAGGCCGCCGGAGGCACCCTGAATCATTTCGTAAAGCTGAATATTTTTCTGACCGATTTGAACAACTTCCAAACCATCAATGAAGTGATGGCAGAGTACTTTGAACAGCCCTACCCTGCACGTGCAGCAGTTGGTGTTGCAGCGCTACCCAAAGGAGCTGAAGTTGAAGTCGATGGTATTATGGTTTTAACCTGAATTCATGAGCTCAGCTCACCACAGGACTGCTCAAAACAATCACCTGTTCGCTACAAGCAGGGCTTTAGAGAATTCAGGTTGCATGTATTAAAATGAGGCTACGGCCTATACTTAAGCTATGACCATCATTAAACAGACCGACTTCATTGATAGCATTGCAGATGCCCTGCAATACATATCCTATTACCATCCACCCGACTTTATCCAGGCCATGTATGAGGCCTGGCAGCAAGAAGAATCTCCTGCTGCCAAAGATGCCATGCTACAAATCCTGGTAAATTCCCGACTCTGTGCCGAAGGCAAGCGCCCTGTCTGCCAGGACACAGGCATCGTTAATGTCTTTCTGAAAATAGGCATGGATATTCATTGGGACAGCAAAATTAGTGTAGAAGACATGGTCAATGAAGGTGTCAGACGCGCCTATCTTCATCCCGATAATATTCTACGAGCATCCATTCTTGCGGATCCTGCGGGAAAACGTATCAATACCGGAGACAATACACCAGCAGTGATTCACACCAGCGTGATACCTGGCAATACGCTTGAAGTCACTGTTGCTGCCAAAGGCGGGGGCTCGGAGAACAAGGCCAAACTGGCAATGCTTAATCCGAGTGATAGCATTGTTGAGTGGGTACTAAAAACTGTCCCAACCATGGGTGCAGGCTGGTGCCCACCCGGCATTTTGGGCATCGGCATCGGTGGTACCGCCGAGAAAGCAGCCTTGCTTGCCAAAGAATCACTGATGGAACCCATTGACATCCACAAACTCAAACAGCGTGGTACTAAAAACCGTGTTGAGGAACTCCGCCTGGAAATTCTGGATAAAGTCAATCAACTAGGTATCGGAGCTCAGGGACTGGGTGGACTCACGACTGTGCTGGATATCAAGATCAGGGACTACCCCACCCATGCAGCCTCCCTGCCTGTTTGCATGATCCCTAACTGTGCCGCTACCCGCCATACACATTTTACCCTGGATGGCTCAGGCTCTGCATTGCAAACACCACCCGATCTGTCCATCTGGCCGAACCTATCCTATACACCCGATACAAACGCCCGCCGCGTCAACCTGGATACGATCAGCAAAGAAGAAATCAAACAGTGGAAGGCCGGTGAAGTGCTTCTTCTTTCCGGTCACATTCTCACTGGCAGAGATGCAGCCCATAAGCGGCTTATTCAATTACTGAATGACAACAAACCGCTGCCAGTCGACCTGAAAAATCGCTTTATCTACTACGTTGGCCCGGTGAATCCTGTCAGGGATGAAGTTGTCGGCCCAGCAGGCCCTACAACAGCTACACGCCTGGACAAGTTTACCGAGCAGATCCTTTCACAAACAGGCTTGTACGGCATGATAGGAAAAGCTGAACGTGGTGATAATGCCATAGAAAGTATTAAACGCCATCAATCCGTCTATTTAATGGCTGTAGGTGGTTCCGCTTACCTTATTTCCAGAGCAATCACCCATGCCAGGGTGCTGGCTTTCCCTGAACTTGGCATGGAGGCTATTTATGAATTTGAAGTCAACGATATGCCTGTGACAGTCGCTGTAGATAGCCAGGGGACATCTGTTCATAAAACAGGTCCCAAGCAATGGCAGAAGATCATTTTTCATAAGCTCACCACCTGACCCCTAAAGATCTGTTCAGGTTTTATTCATTATAGGTTCATATAATATCCGCTCCAGCTCTACCACCCATCACCACTAGCCGGCTAATAGAATGTCAGTCCTTTTTATGATATCACGCACTATGACACCTGATATCCTTCCCTGTCCGGCTCCGTTTCCGGATTAAGCCGCTAAGAAGAAATACTGTGATATAACACGGTAGGGCGGTAGCGTCACTGCTCACTGTACAGTAGAGTAGAGTCACGGATTCAGTTTATCGTTAGGCTCAACCAAAAGAATTGATAATAACCTCCACTGATGCGACTAAAACCTCACGTCCTCTTATAGGCGCCTCTGATTAAGTCTGGTCGAATTTCCTGTGTGATGAAATTCGTCAGTTTTTTGATAGAAACGTTAGCAATAGTCATTCTATTAGTCACTTTTATAGCGAAAAAATAGCGATATTTCAGCCTCAGGAAAACGATTGGGACTTGATCAGAGTCTCCTATAGATCATCCCAGTCACTAGCAACAAGCTTGTTCTAATACGTTTGTCCTGATGCAAACTACACTTACCCCCCAAACCTGACATGAGAAAAAACCTCATCGCCAACAAAACACTACTTAAGTATGTCATGAACTCATCCTGGATGTTCATGGAGAGTATTGTAAAAATATCCGCATCATTTCTGGTCGCTATTTTTATTGCACGTTATCTGGGCCCCAAACATTTTGGCATACTGACCTACGTCATTTCTATCGTTTACCTTTTCATGGCGCTATCCCGGCTTGGCATGGAAAACATCCTGGTCCGTGAACTCGTCAGGCATCCTGATAAACGTCATGAGTATATGGGTACAGCATTTCTTCTCATGCTTTACGGTTCCATTCTCAGTATCGGCATCGTTGCTTTATTTGGTTATTTTTATGAACAAGACCCCCAGATCAATCTCTACCTTCTTTTAGTCGCTGCCAGTCTGCTCCTACAGCCTTTTTTTGTCATTGACTATAATTTTCAATCAAAGGTGAAAGCCAAATATTCCTCCATTGCCAAAAGTTTGGCGACGTTGCTAGGCGCACTGGTAAAAATATACCTTGTCCTGGTTAAAGCCGACCTGATTTATTTTGTCATCGCCTACCTCATTGATTATTTATTAATCAGCTTATTTCTCTACGGTATGCACCTGAACCAGCGAGAGCCTTCATTTTTCTTTCACTTCCAGAAAAAAATTGTTAAACCACTCTTAAAAAGCGCAATGCCTCTGGTGTTCGCTTCTTTAACCATGTCTTTGTATATCACAGCCGACAAGCTGCTTATCAAACACTTTCTGGGGTTAGACGAACTGGGCGTTTACTCAGCCGCATCAAAACTGTATGAGGGGTTACTGTTTTTCCCTATCGTAGTAGGCACTTCACTCTTGCCCGCCCTGGTAAAACTCAAGCAAACTTCATTTAAAAGCTATCATCGGAACTTAACACGTATCTTTTCCCTGATTATCTGGACACATATACCCATTGCCCTGGTTAGTCTTTTTTATAGTCAGGAAATCATCCTGTTGACATTTGGCAATGCCTATATCCATGCCTCCACCTCCATGGCGGTCCTCATGTGGGCATCTATTTTTATTGGAGTCGGTACCATTAACTATACCTATTTTTCTGTAGAGAAAATGGAAAACAAGCTCATCCTGAGAACCCTTACCGCGCTTTTAGTCAACCTATCACTGGATATTATACTCATCCCTCTCTATGGTATTGAGGGCGCGGCTATTGCAACGCTGGTCAGTGTTGTTACAGCCTACTATCTGCTTGATGCGCTTGATACACAAACACGTATGCTACTGAAAGTAAAAACCAAAGCATTTTTCTTGCAAATTACTTAATCAGAGACTCCTTAACACTTAACAATGTTTAAACCCATGGAATTAAGCCAGTTTATCCAATATCTCACCTGCCCTGTCACAGGAACAACACTGACACTACAGACAAAAAGTGACGGGCATGATCTTACCCCTGTCTCCCGAAAGGGTGGAAACGTAACACC